>CAZGNN010000026.1:0-11798 GCA_964527335.1 uncultured Spirochaetaceae bacterium
TCCTCTCCAGGACGGAGAGGGCCCTGTCATATGTACCGGTGACAGTACCGAGCATAATCTGCTGGACACCTTTCTTCACGGTTTCATCTCCTTTTCAAACATACAGAACACCATGTACGGCGGATACTTCACGATATTGCCATCACTCGAATAGTTCTTCGGATGAATTATTATTTCCTTCTCAACCTTCTTTCCGAATCGCTGTCTGAAACGCTCAAGTGATACCGTACTGTACTTCACCCCTGACTTCACCTCGACCGGATAGACCTTGAAATTGACACGACTTTCATTCGAGAGAAGAAAATCGATTTCAATGTCATTATGGTGGCTTTCCATGCTGTAATGGCTGTAGTAGAAAAGATGTCTTCCCTTGGCCGTGAGCATCTGGGCTATCACATTCTCATAGAACATTCCCTCATTGATGGAAAGTCTGTCATTGAGAATGGCTCTGTACAGCTCGTTGCTCATAAGTTCATTCTCACTGAAGGTCAGACTCACAAGAAGTCCCGTATCAACAAGATACGGCTTCACTGCACTTTCATTGAGGTTGAGGGCAAAACCGACAGAAGGATCATTGCATCTGTAACAGAGGTTGAGGAGCATGGCGTCCCCGAGCCAGAAGAGAGGATCGTCATACTCGGAATATCTCC
This sequence comes from uncultured Spirochaetaceae bacterium, assembly GCA_964527335.1. Lineage (GTDB taxonomy): Bacteria > Spirochaetota > Spirochaetia > Sphaerochaetales > Sphaerochaetaceae > Ornithospirochaeta. The sequence goes on from CAZGNN010000026.1 coordinate 651, forward strand.
CGCTGCTCTCTATCTTCTCAATGACAAGCTTCTTCTCATGGGTCGAAAGTGCTGCCGGCACATGTTCAAAGACCGCAGAGACTCTCGACTGATATTTCCTTGCAGCCTTCTTTATGTCGTCACGGTAGATATCGAGAATCATTCTCTTGGCCTTGTCTGCCTCATGGAAATCCCGGCCGGATGAGATATAGGCATCCACACTCTGCGGCATTCCGCCGACAAGAAGATACTCCTTGAAAAGCCGCATTCCCTTGCTGTGCTGACTCTCGCTCGGCGCAGTCCCCTTCTCATGACATGACCTTATATAGTCGATGAAGACATCCTCTCCCAGGGAAAGACAGAACTCCTCGAAATCCAGGGGATGCATCTTCAGTTTTCTCTCTTCCGAAGGAATAGTGATGTTCTCTACGCTTTCCTTTATGGATATGAGCGAACCTGTCACCAGAAAGTCATACCTTCCGTCCTTCACAAGGTATTTCGTCGCCTCCCTGGCGCGGGGGAACTTCTGCACTTCGTCGAAGATGATCAGAGTATCCCTTCTGTAGAGCCTTACACCTGTCTCTACTGATATGTCCTGAAAGAGAACATCAAGATTGTCGAGATTGTTCTCGAGACTCTCTCTGATTCTCGTGTTCGTATTCTCCGTGAAGTCTATCAGGACATACGATCTGTACTCATTCCTTCCAAATGTTTCGGCTATTGTGCTCTTCCCGACACGCCTTACCCCTTCGATAAGAAGCGAAGTCCTGCCCTTATCTTCATTCTTCCACTTAAGAAGTTCCTGATATATCTTCCTCTTGAGTTCCATCTGTATTCCCTTATATATAATAAAGATATACGCCTGTATTCAATCTGATTCTAGAGAAAAATAACGCTATACGCAACTAAAAAGATGATAAAATACTACACTATACGCAAGTAATGATTTGGTAAATAATTACAGTATACGCAAGTATCCTTTATATCTTTAACGTAAATTAAATTAACGTTAGATTTTATTGTGTTAATTATTTTCTTTCACAACAAGTAATTATCTTCCGTTTTCTACTTGACTCTCACTTTTCATCTCTCTATATTCTTTAACGTTATGAGAAAAGAGACCAGGAAAGCATACCTTTTTCTTCTGCCGGCAGTGCTGCTGAGTCTCGTTTTCTCAATCTGTCCGGCCTTTTCCGCAGTAGTCGAATCATTCCTCACGATAAGCAACAGCGGGCACATCCAGGGCTTCGCATTCCTCGATAACTACAGAATACTTTTCTCGGATTCAGCATTCCTGAATGCACTGAAGAACACCCTTGTCTTCGTACTCCTCTTTGTTCCGCTCAACACGTTCTTCACTCTCCTTGCGGCATCGCTTACAAGACGCAGCAGCAGATATTCCGGCATTGCAGAGTACATATTCTTCATGCCGCTGGCCGTGTCGCTCTCGGCGTACAGCCTCATAATGAAGGAGCTCTTCAGGGGAAAGAGCAGCGTCATAAACAGCCTCCTCCATACATCCTTCAGCGGAATAACGACGCCCGCTGGAGCCATGATGACGCTCGTCGTACTCGGAATCTTCCTCGACTTCGGCCTCGACTACATTCTCCTTCTCTGCTCATTCAGAAGCATAGACAGAAGCATAATCGAGGCGGCAAGAATGGACGGTGCCGGAGGAAGAAGGCTCTTCTTCTCTATCGAACTGCCGCAGGTGATCCACACAGTCGCAGTCACAATCTTCCTTGCTCTCAAGGATGCCCTTCTCATATCATCTCCGGTAATAATACTCACGGAGGGAGGACCTTACAGAAGCACGGAGACCATAATGTTCTATTATTACACGGAAGCCTTCCGCAGCGGCAACAGGGCCGTCCAGAACGCCCTCTCCTCCGTCATTCTCTACACTGTAATCATCTTCTCTGTCATCTGGACAAGGAGGAAGAGAAATGAGAACTGAAGACAGAATAAGGAAGGTCATCAGAGTCATTCTGCTCATCGCTCTCTCCGCCGTCATAATATTCCCGATTTTCTATATTTTCTCATCTTCTCTCTTCAGTCAGAAGGATTACAATGCCCTCCGTATCCTGCCGTCAAAGCCGGTATGGTCCAACTGGACGAAGGCACTCGGCGAGAAGCACTTTGCCTCATACGTTCTGAACTCCGTCGGAACAAGCGTTCTCCAGGCATCAGTCAGGGTAATCGTCACGCTCTTCGCGGCATTCGCACTCACACATCTGAAGTTCAGGGGAAAGACAGCTGTTACGGCCGTCCTTGTCCTGACGCTCTTCATCCCGTCCGACGCCGTTCTCTACCAGAACTACAGGACAGTGGCGGCGCTCGGCCTCACCGACACCTGGGCCGGAATAATAATCCCCGGCCTCTTCAGCGCATCGCAGATGCTTCTTCTGATGGGTTACTTCACGGCGCAGGGAAAGGAGTGCTATGAAGCTGCCGTCATCGACGGAGCGGGAGATGTGAAATACATATTCTCCGTTCTCGTCCCGCTTTCGGAATCAGTAATTCTCACAGTATTCATACAGACGCTCATAACGTCATTCAACAGCTATCTCTGGCCCCTCTTGGTGACGAACAGGCCATCTACCAGAACCATCCAGATAGCACTCAACATGCTCGGCTTTGCCGAGAGCGGGGAGAGAGGTGCTCTCGCCGCCACAATCTGCATGATAACACTTCCCTTCCTCGTCATACTCGCCCTCACGAAGGACAGGATCGAGGAAACACTCATAAGAAAATAAGGAGCTGGACACATGAAAAAGCTTACACTCTTGATTGCTCTCCTTGCCGCTGCCGCATTACTTTCCGCCGGCGGCGCAAAGGAAAGTGACATCACCCGAGTCACCATCTGGCACTCGAGCCAGGGTACGGCACTTGAAGCCTTCGAGGAAATCGTCGAAGACTTCAATGAGACAGTCGGAAAGGAAAAGGGAATCGAAATAGATGCCGTCTACCAGGGTAAGGCAAACGACGTTCTTACAAAGGTCAACGCCGCTCTCGGTACCGCCACTCTCCCCGACATCGCAATGATGGACGCAACGGCGGCTCTCGACATGAATCACACCGATGAGATCGTCACACTCGAGCAGCTCGGGTTCGACACATCGTCAATCCTCCCCGTTGCTCTTGCATCCTTCACATCGGAGAAGGGTACGATAGCCCTTCCCTTCAACGCTTCGGCTCTTCTCTATTACTACAACAGGACTCTCTACGACGAAAAGGGAGTGACAGCGCCCTCGACAATCGACGGCATGACGGAGATTGCACCCATTGTCGGAGAAAAGGACAGGAACGGGAATCTGACGGTATCTGCATTCTCGGGTATTCCGACAACGTATGAGCTGAGCTACTTCATATCCCAGCAGAGGGGCGGCACATACGTCGTAAACAACAAGAACGGCCACATGGGAACCGCAACGGAAGTTCTCTTCGAAAAGGAAGGAACCTACAGGGCATTCCTCGAAAAGTGGAAGGCACTCTTCGACACAGGTTACTGCGACGCACTCTCGAGCGGTGTCAGCGATGACTTCATCTCCGGACGCACGGCAAGCATGCTCGCTTCCTCCTCGAATCTCACGAAGATTCTCTCCGCTGTCGGAGATTCATTCGAGGTCGGTGTCAGCACCGTTCCTCTTGTAAACGGGACATCGAACGGCAAGGCAATAGTTTCCGGCGGTGCACTCTTCTCCTTTACGAAGAGCGATGCCGTAAGAACTGTGCTTGAATACCTCACAAGCGCGGATGTCCAGGCAGAGTGGAGCGAGGAGACAGGATATGTTCCCGTCAACACCGGAACATACACAAGTGAAGACTATACGGAATTCCTCGAGGAGAATCCTCTCTACAGAACGGCACTGGAATATCTTCTGTCATCCGACGACACAATGGTCAACGTCTGGCTTCCGTCAGCCTACACCATCTACTACTCGTTCCAGAAGAACGTGGCAGACACAGTAAGCGGCACACTCACTGTTGATGAAGCCGTAAAGGAAATGGCAAAGACCGTGCAGGATGCACTTGATGTGTACAACGCGCAGAACTAATCTTCACTTCTGAAGAATATGCACTTATCCCTGTAGAGACAGGTTATGCAGCTGGAGCCCGGGCAGGAGCGGAATGTTCCGTCATCTGCCTCCTCCAGCTGTTTTATATGCCATTCGAGCTCCCCGATGTGTTTCTTGAGGTCATTGACCTTTGCAATATCGTCACTGAGCTTCTTGCGGTACTGTCTCAGAAGTTCCGTACGCCTTATGTTCCCGCTCTCGTCCTCCTTGCGGAGGCTTATTATCTTTCCGATTTCCTCAAGCGAGAACCCCAGGGCCTTGAGCTCCTTTATCCTCTTGAGATAGACAAGATCATTATTCGTAAAGTTTCTCTGGCCGCCGCTGCTTCTCTCTTCAGGGAGAAGTCCCAGCTCCATGTAATAGCGTATGGTTCTCTGCGTGAGACCGCTGAGTTTAGCGATCTCACCTATACGGAAGGTTTTCTTCATGAGGACAGTATAGTTTACTTTCGCCTTTTTCCAAAGACTCAGTTCTTCTTTCTGTTCATGACTGTATTGAGTATGAGAAGAGACGTAGTCGTGAAGAGAACGCAGATTACGGCCATAGCCATACCTGTCGAGACACTGCCCTGCTCGAACTCCCTCACGATGTATGTCGACACCACCAGCGTATTCGGAGGAGCGATGAGGGACGCCGTCACAAGCTCGCGGAATGCGATGATGAACGTCATCATCCAGCCCGAGACTATTCCCTTCATGATGAGAGGAAGCGTGATGTGTCTGAAGACATATCCTTCATCTGCACCGAACACCCTTCCCGCTTCAGGAAGCGAGGGGCTTATCTGCATGAAGGATGATGTGACGTACTGCACAGTATACGGCAGGAAGAGAACCGTGTATGCAATGACAAGTATATATATCGTATTGTAGACGGGAAGCACCTTGTAGATACCGTTCCAGAAGAGCATGAGACCGATTACAAGGACAATCGACGGAAGCATCTCCGGAAGCAGTGCCACAGCCTCCAGGGCTTTCCCCGCCTTTGATTTCGTTCTCCGTACACAGACGACGACAAGAGTTCCGATGACAGAAGCTATCGTTGCACTCGTCACGGAGAGGAAGAGGGAATTGAGGAGTGCGCTTATCCCCTTTCTGTTCTCTGTAAAGAGATTTATGTAATGCTCGAAAGTGAAGTTTCCCCTCTTCAGTCCGTAGCCCCTGAGCTTTATGAGAGATGTCGATATTATCGAGAAATAGGGAATCACGATGGCAAGTAGAATGACAACGGCCACGAAAACGACCGATACCGTCATTACAATGGCATTGGAGCTGTTCTCCTTCACTTTCACGCCCTTCCCTCCGACGAGATTGTATGTGTGATGCGCGGTAATCCAGTTCTGGAAGAGCCAGAGACAGAGGCAGATTGTCACAAGGAGGGACGCAAGGGTCGCAGATGAACCGAAGTCTATCGGGTAGACCGTGGCGTAGCGGTGAATCTCGGTGGTGAAGACGTCGTAGCCTATTCTGTGACCCAGTGTCGACGGTGTTCCGTACTCGGAGAGCGTCTTCACGAAGACGAGGAGCGCACCTATTGCATAGTTGCCGCTGAGAAGCGGAAGGAAGACCTTCCTTATCCTCGTTGCAAACGATGCACCGAATACCGATGCGGCATCATCCAGGGATGACGGGATGTTGAGTATTGCGTTCTTGAGAATCGTGAGAAGGAACGGGAACACGTGCAGCGACATGACCAGAGTCAGACCTCCGAACGAGAAGAACCAGTTCTCGCTTCCGGCTGCCGACGGAAAGAGCTGCTGCAGAAGTCCCTTCTTCTGCATGAAGAGAATCCATCCCATGGACGCTATATAGGGAGGCGTCATGAACGGGATGAGGAATATGATGTCGAGAGCCTTCATGCGGCCAAGCTTCGTCTTCGTGAGGATGTATGCGAGGGGGAATGCGATGAGCGTCGAGAGAACAACGACGGCGAGAGCGAGAAGCAGGCTGTTCGCTATCATTCTGAGATTTCCCTCTGCCGTGAGGACCCTCACGAATGAGGTTATGTCGAGTTTCCCGTCGGTGACAACCGAACGGATGAAGATCATCGCAAGGGGGCATATTATGAAAAAGACAAGGACTGCAGCAAGCGCTGCAGTCGATACTGTCTGTTTACTGATTTTCACTGTCTTCATTTGCAGAGCTCGTTGAGACGGCGTGCCGTATCACTGGATACTTCCATCATCGCTGTCCAGTCGGTCTCGATCTGGGGAATCTCGTCCAGAGTGGAACGGCCCTGTGCAGAGACAGTCGATGAACCCGGCAGGAGGTATGCCTTTGCAACAAGTGTCTGAGCTTCATCGGAGTAGAGATAGTCCATGAAGAGCTTTGCATTCTCCAGATCCGGTGCCGTCTTCATAATCATTGCAGGACGGGGATTGACGACCGTGCCGCCTTCCGGATAGTAGATTGAAACGGGCTCGCCCTTCTTCATCGATGAATATGCATTGTAGTCGACACCTGCAACGAGGATTCCGACTTCGCCTGTCGTTACAGCCTCCAGGGCAGCCTTGTTGGCACCGGGAACAATCATGCCGTTCTCAGCCCATGCCTCGACAGTGTCCCAGCCGTATGCTGTCACGAAGCCTGCAAGGAAGTCCTTGCATGCACCGCTCTTTTCAGGGTCGGGGATAGCCAGCTGATTTCTGTACTCCTCACCTGCAAGTTCATCCCAGTCTGCGCTGAGTGTCTCGTAGACAGTCGTATTGTAGATTACGCCGACAGCGGATGCACTGTAGCCGTATAGAGTGTTGTCATCATCAACCCAGAGGGCATTCTCGCTGTTCTCGGGAACATATGAATAGAGACCGCCTTCGCTCTTGAGGGAAAGACCGTCGGACCACGATGCGAGGATTACGACATCTGCAACGGGATTTGCCTTCTCCGCTTCGAGACGTGCAAGGATTTCACCTGTGGTTCCCTGGAAGACTTCGACCTTGATTCCCGTCTTCTCCTCGAAACCTGCAGCAAGCTTGTCTGCAAGTCCTGCCGGTGACGGCATATATACAACGACCTTGTCCGATTTCTTTTCTTCAGCTGTCGTGCTGCTTTCTGCTGCACCGGAAGCGAAGAGAGAAACAGCCATAAGAGCAACCAAAGCGATTACACAAAGCTTTTTCATTTCAAACCTCTATATTCTTATTATGTTATTCTCATCCGCGTAGAGCGTGAGCTCCTCGCCGGGAGTGAGACTTTTATCTGAATAGAAAACCCATTCACTGCCGTTATGGCTGAGATTGACACGGTACCGGCTTCCAAGGAACACAGAATTGAGAACAGTCGTGCTGAATGATGTACCGCAGGGTACGGTTGTGAGCTTCTCGGGCCTCACCATGCTTCTCTCGTCAATCCAGTCGGATGTACCGATGAACGAAGCCGTGAAAAGCGTCGATGGATGGGAATATATGTTCTGGGGAGTGTCGTACTGCTCGATGCGGCCGTTATGGAGTATTGCGATATTGTCGCTCATGCTCATGGCCTCGCTCTGGTCGTGCGTGACGAACACTGCCGTAATCTTATACTCAGAGACAAGAGACTTGAGCTCTTCTCTCATCTGTTCCCTCAGGAGTGCATCAAGAGCCGAGAGCGGTTCGTCGAACAGGATACAGCCGCTTCCGATCACGAGTGCACGGGCAAAGGCAACACGCTGCTGCTGTCCGCCCGAGAGGGACTGTGGATAACGTGCAGCATAGTCTTCGAGCTTTACGGATGAGAGAGCACTCATTACGCGCTCCTTTATGTTCTTCTTCTCACCTCTTACTCTCAGACCGAAGGCTACATTCTCAAAGACTGTCATATGAGGCCAGAGTGCGAAGTCCTGAAAAACGAAGCCCAGACCTCTCTTCTCCGGCGGTATGTTGATCTTACCCTCTGAAGAGAATACACACCTGTCATCAAGCCAGATCTCACCCTCGCCCGGAGTTTCCAGGCCCGCTATCATTCTCAGAAGGGTGGTCTTTCCCGAACCTGATGAACCGAGTAGTGTCGTGAAACTGCCGCTCCTGATTTCAAGAGAAACGTTATCTATAACCCTGGCAGCCCCAAAACTCTTCGAAACATTCAACAGTCTTATTTCCATAACACGGCTTTTATACCCCATCCGTGTTAAAACTGAAGCCTTCTCTCTGTTAATTCCGTGTTAACAGAAGCCCCTCTGCCACATGGAAGCACAGCTCCAGGCATAATGAAAAAGGCCGGGAAAAACAAAAAATGACAGTTCCGAACAGTTTCTGTCACTGTTTCCGGCCCCCGCCGTATGCGACGATAAAGGGCGGAGGTTATTCCATGAAGGAAAAACTATTGAAGACAGTCATCGTCCTGATGATGGTATCTGCAGCACTCTACGCAGCCGGCGTCAGTGAAGTTGTGGAAAACTACAGAACGGAAGCTGAAACAGCAGCAATCACAGAACAGAAGCTCGAGGGCTACGGAACGGAGACAAGAGGCGGCCTCGACGGAAGAATAATCAAGGTCACGAATCTCAATGCAGACGGCCCCGGCTCGTTCAGGGAAGCCGTGGAAGCCGAAGGGCCGAGAACAGTCGTATTCGAGGTAGCAGGTGTAATCGACCTCGAGAAACAGCAGATAAAGATCAACAATCCCTATCTGACGATAGCGGGACAGACAGCACCGTCTCCGGGAATCACACTCATCCGCGGCGGACTCACATTCAACACCCATGACATCGTCATGCAGCATGTCAGATTCAGAATGGGAGACGCGGGAGCTGAAGTCGGAGAGGGGTACGAGCCGGAAATCTCGACGGCAGCCAACGGCAACTCGTACAACATCGTCGTTGACCACTGCTCGGTATCGTGGGGAGTCGACGAGAACCTCTCGGTATCGGGAAAGAGAGGACAGGGACACGAGAATGCATCCCATGACATCACATACAGCAACAACTTCATATCCGAATGCCTTGCATGGTCGGTGCACAAGAAGAGCCACATGAACCATTCGATGGGAACCCTCGTCATGGACGACTGCACGAACATCGCAATCATCGGCAACTACTATGCACATAACTCCGAGAGAAACCCCTGGTTCAAGGGAAGCACATCAGGTCTCGTGGTGAACAACCTCATCTACGACCCCGGTGACTGGGCTATAAGACTCAGCTGGATTCCGAAGGAATGGAAGGACCTCGAGGAAAGACCGACATCCCCGATTGTCTCAATCGTCGGCAACTACGAGAAGGAAGGACCTTCCACGAACGTCGTCGCAATGGTCGGTTCCAACTACCCCGAGAACGAGGAATGCTGCTACATGGAGGACAACATCATAGTCAAGGCCGACGGTGTCACACCCGGTAAGCTCACGGATGAATCCATCCCCGTCACGCTCCTCGACGAGAAACCGATCTGGATTGACGGTCTCACTGTCATTCCTGCCGAAGACGTTCCAGAGCACGTCCTGACATACAGCGGTGCACGCCCCGCAGACAGGGACGAGACAGACCTCCGTCTCATCGAAGAGTTCTATAACGGAACCGGCAAGATCATCAACAGCCAGAACGAAGTCGGCGGCTATCCGGAAGTGGAACCCGTCTACAGAGAGCTCAAGCCCTGTGAAGGCTCAATCGAGGAATGGCTCGCAGAGTACACATATGAGGTAATGCCTCACTGATCGCCATGATCGGCAAAGAGAGAACCCCGGCAACATGTCGGGGTTCATCTTTTCAGATAATGAAGGGGTTATCTGAGTGCGGAAATCAGAGCATCAATCTCCCCTTCCGTCATTCCGCCGCCGAGAAGATATCTTCTTGCTCCGGCAGAAAGAGAGGAAGGAGTGAGACCTTCGACAGAAGAGACACCCGCAATGGTCTTCAGCATCTCGTCGATGTTGTTCTTCACGATTACGCCGTAACGCTCTGTGTCGGCAGAAGTGACCCCGTAGTAGTTTTCATAGCTCTTCATGTAGTCAGCGACTATCTCATCATAACCGGCTCCCATCAGAGCTTCGATGAGTGCGCACGTGAAGCCTGCCCTGTCCTTTCCTTCAGTGCAGTGAACGAGAACCGGAGTCTCGTAGCCGCCGTCCACCATCTTCCTGATTCCCCCGGCAAGACTCTGCTGGAATGATGACGAGGAGAAGTCAACGCTCATGTTGAGTGCAATCACCTTCCCGTTCTCATAGAGAGACTTGTAATACGGGCTGTCAAATCCTTCCTCTGTGAAGTAGGACTCGATTTCCTCGCTGGTGTCAGCAAGATTGAGTACGGACTTCACACCTGCCGATGCAATGAGCCTGTCGGCCCAGGAAGCCCTGTTATGTTCGTTGTTGACAGGTGAACACGAGCGGTAAAGCTTACCCGGTGCGATGTCGCCGCCCCTCACTTCCCTGAAGTTTGCATATTCTTCATCGCTGGAATAGTCTTCACGGGATGCCGTATAGTGAAGAGAGTTGAGGATTTCGGTATCGAGAGCACCGCCCTTGGTGTTGAGGCTTATTTTCACACTGTCGCCGATGCTGAGACCTGCAACCTCGTAGATCTTGCCGTAGTTGATGCATGCGGCAACTGTCTCATGGCCCGGATATGCCCTCAGAAGAGGCTCACCCTTTGCCACATAGTAGCCGTCAAAGAACGGGATGTTCTCGAACCTGTAGCCGTTGCTGAACTCGAGGTCGACTGTATCTCCCAGTTCATATCCGTCAGCAAGAATCTTCTCGATTGTAAGATCGAGTGTTGCATGACCGTATTTCTCGAATGCCGTTATCGTGGCTTCCTCCACGGGAAGTGCGGCTGTCACAGAAGCCGTCATCTCTTTCACGGGATGAGCGGCAACAGAACCGAAAGCAAGAAGCAGGACAAGCAGAAGCGCTGTTAATTTTCTGATCATTCTTTATCTCCTTATATTGTTAAGAGAATAACATTCTAACCCGGCTGAAGGAAAAAACAATCACCATTCGGCAAAAAACAGATACTGCGTACAAGACTCACCGGCTTCAAAGCGTCCGCTTCTTGTCTCCATAAGCAAGGATGACAATATCAAGATAAGGAAGAAGAAGGCGTCTGTTTCATCAGGTCCGGCTACCCTTCTACTGCAGGACGCCACAGAACTATTTTCTATGGGAATCAAAAATAACTGAAGTCA
>CAZGNN010000027.1:0-5147 GCA_964527335.1 uncultured Spirochaetaceae bacterium
CACCGATGAGAACGGGGTTGTTCTTCGTTCTTCTCGAGAGAACCTGCATGACACGCCTTATCTCCTCGTCTCTTCCGATGACGGGGTCAAGCTTGTCTTCCTTCGCACTTCTTGTGAGGTCCTTGCAATACTTGTCGAGGGAGGCATACTGTGCCTCGGGATCCTGGCTTGTTATTCTCTGGTTACCCCTGATGGCCTTGAGTGCCTCGAGTACATTGTCCTTCGTGACACCGAGACGGATGAGGGCATCCTTCTCCTCGCATTCATCGGTGAGAAGCGCAATGAGGAAGTGCTCCGCCGATACGTATTCATCCTTGAAGTCGCCGGCTGTCTTCTCGCATGCTCCGAGGATTCTCGCCATTGAACGCGAGAACGTCTTCTGCGTGCCGCCGTAGGCCTTCGGGAGCTTTCTGAGAATCTCCTCCATTGCCGTCTGTACGCTTTCAAGTGATACTCCGAGTTTTTCAAAGAGCGGTCTGAGGACCCCGTCCTTCTGTTCGAGGAGGGCGAGAATCATGTGTGCAGGAGCAACTTCGCTGTGTCCGGCACTCTCTGCCGTCTTTACAGCCTCCTCTATTGCATTCTGCATCTTTACTGTAAACTTATCGAAATTCATTTCTTTTCCTCCAGATATAAAATTTGAAGAATCGAAATCATAACACCTGAGATTAAGTTAGTAATAAAAATGAAAATCGTAAAGGAAAAACTTCAGGCCTTGAATGTGAGGAGGAAATCGGAGATTGTCTGATGCGCTTCCTCGGGTGTGTAGTTGCTGAAGAATCCGACCTGGAAGCATTCCGCCTGGATAAGGTTATAAACCTCATCCCCGAGCTTCTCGACGTTGCACTGTCTGATGGTTCCCCTGTGCACTCCCTGGAGAAGGAGTCTCTTGATGAGGATTCTCAGCTTCGCCGTGCGCGAGCGGATAATCTCATAGACGTCGACTCCGGAGCGCTTCTCGGCAAGGATGAACTCCACGAGGTTCGAAAGCGCCGCATCGTGGGTCTTCGCCTTCAGAAAGAGGTCGGTGATGATCATGTCGAGTCTCTCGATTTCATCCCGGTTCCCCTCGTCGAAGGCAAAGGACGAATAGAGGGTGAACATCTCTCCCGTCACCTTCTTCACGGCATAGTAGTAGATGTCCTTCTTGTCCTTGAAATACTGGTAGACGGTCGGACGTGAAAGTCCGCACTTCTCGGCTATCAGCGTCAGGTTCGATTCCCTGTACCCCACCTCACTGAAGACGTCCATGGCCTTCATGAGAATCATATTCATCCTTTCTTCTCTGTCTACAATCTTCGGCATAACTGAATAATAAAGTCTTTCTTTTCTTTACGGAAATGTCAATTCTGTAACTGTGGAAATTCTTCTCCCCCGTTCCCGCTGTTCTCCTCTATATAATACTCCCTGATTTCGCTGATGGCGGCTTTTTCCGCACTCGATTCCATCTTCGTGAGGACGGAGGCTATCTTCTCCTTCCTCGCCTTCGCCTTCTCGAGGCTCTCCTGAGCCTTGTCGACGCTGCGTTTGGAGTCGTCGACGCTCTTCGAGAGGTCTCCGAAGAGTTTCTTGAGATCCTCGAAGAGATGCCAGATGGTTGATGTATAGGCCTCTATCTGCATTGTCTTGAAGCCCAGGGAGAGGGAGTTCAGGAGGGCCGCGAAGTTGTTCGGTCCCGTGATGACGACTCGCCACTCGTTCTGGAGCTTCTCCACAAGTCCGTCTATCTTCAGGACTTCAAGGTAGAGAGCTTCAGAAGGGAGGAAGAGAAGCGCAAAATCCGTAGTCTCGGGAGGAACGACGTAGAGTCTGTTTATCGTCTTCGCCTCATTCTCGATTACCCTTTTCATGTTCTTCATTTCACTTTCGACCGCCTCCCTGTCACCGGAATCGACTGCAGCCCTGTAGCGCTCGTAGTCGGCGACGGGGAACTTGCTGTCTATCGGGAGGAATATCTCGCCGTTCTCCTTACCCGGAAGACGGACGGCGAATTCAACCTTCTCGGCATTCTTTCTCGGAGAGTAGTTCTTCACCCACTGCTCGGGTGTGAGTATGTCGGAGAGAATCGTCTCGGCCTGCATCTCGCCCCAGACGCCCCTCGACTTGACGTTCGAGAAAAGAGCGTTCATCTTCCTCACGTCCCCGCTGAGAGTGTCGAGGGTTCCCATTGCCTTATAGAGCTTACTGAGGTTCTCCGTGACGGCTTCGAACGATGCCGTAATGCGCTTGTCGAGAGTCTCCTGGAGCTTCTGGTCAACAACAGCCTGGATATCTTTAAGTCTCGCTTCGTTCCCTTCTCTTATCCTGTCCATGCCGCCCTTGACCTCAGCCGTGAGCTTCTCGCTCTTCTCGGTGATTAGGGCAAATGATGCGCGGTTATCCTCACGTATCCTGTCGAAGTTGTGGTTGAGAGTGTTCTGTACACTCTGACTGCGTACGGCAGCCTTCTCGCTCTCCTCACCCGAGAGACGAAGGAGCTCGGAGGAGAGGTCGTTCAGGGTCTTCGTCATGGAAGAAATCTTCACGCCCGTGTCGGCAGAGAGCGTGCGTATGTCTGAAAGGAGCTTTGTCATGTCACGGTCGTATGAGGACTGGAAGGAGCGGAATGACGCTTCGCTGCTCTCCCTCAGTTCATCTCGGACATGGAGAAGCGATGCTTCATTGAGTTCATCAGCCTTCTTCGATGAGGACTGTCTGACAATGACGACTATCAGAAGAATGAAATTCAATGCACAGAGTGCGGTCAGAATGATATCCATGTAGATAATATAGCCCCGGGGAAACGGAAGAGTTAAGAAAGGCGGAAATATTTTCTCAATATTCTCCCTCTCTTTTCTCATTCCGGGATAGTTGTCTCTTATTTATCCATAAATTTAACTACTTTTTTGCTGACATATCACACCAGGAGGACGTACCGGGGTAACGGAATCTTTCCCGGGATGTTTTTTCCGTTGAGAGATTGAAATATTGGATTTATCATGAAAAGGAAGCTTCGGGGGATTATATGAGAAAGCTATTTGTTATCTGTCTGTTCGCACTGTCACTGCTCTCGCTCTATTCCGGGAGTGTTTCCTACATCCGTCCATCTGTTCCCATGGAGGAGAAAAAAGAAAACAAGGAAGAGAACACAGGTTATGTAAGACCTGCAACTCCCATGGAGAAGAAGGAAGAGAAGTCAGTGGAGGCCACGGGCTACATAAGGCCTGCAACTCCGATTGAAAAGGAAGAAGAGGAAGCGGAAGAGAGCACAGGCTACGTCAGGCTTGTATCCGAAGAGAAAACGGAAAAGGAAGGCGGAAACAGAATGGAGGCAGCCCTCTCCTCTCAGTCTGAACCGGATTTTGCTGCTGTTCCGGAAAAGAACAGCTACAGCACCCCTCTTGCAGAGGAAGTGAAGACAGAAACAGCGGAAGACTACCGTCCGTACATCTTCGTGGCAGGAGAGCACACATTCTCCGGCTATACCGATTACGGCTACATAAGCATCTATCTTGATGACTTCATACTCGAGAACCTCTCTTCATTCATCTCCTACGAGAGGGAAAAACAGAACAGGCAACTTGATACAGCAGTTGTCATCGGCGAGTACGAAATCGAGATCTATTTCGATTCCTCAATCAACGGTAAGTACCTTATTCCGCTCCTCGAAGACGAAATCGAAGAGTGGCTGAATCCCGTCGAAGCGGCAGAAGCTGAAACCGAAGAGACAGCAGAAACCCCTGAAGCAGCAGTAGTTGAAGAAGAGAAAGAAGCGAGGTTCGTGACTTTCCTCGATTTCGACTATTTCGGCATCGAATCGCATGTCGAGGTTTACAGCACATATACAACACTCACCATTCCGGAAGGTGTTACCGATGATGATATAATCACGGTCAGGGATATCATCAGCTCTGCATTCCCCGAAGAAACAGCCCTTGTAACCTATTCCCCCGACGACGGCATTCTCACCCTCTCCTATCCCGACCAGACGGATAAGTTCCTCATTTCTGCGCTCGGCGACATGGAGTCTCTTGCGAAGAGATACCTGCGTTCACTCGCCGAGAGCTTCATAGCAGAAAGGGAAAAAGAAGCCGAAACAGCAGCTGAAGAGAAGACTGTGGCTGCAGGTACGTTCTCCTACAGGGGAATTGAATCTGAAGTGAAGGTCTATAATACATACGCAACACTCACGGTTCCGGAAGTTGTTACCATTGACGACATCATCTGGACTGCCAACATCATCAACGCAACATTCCCGAAAGAATCCGCTCTCGTAACTTATACTCTGGATGGGAACACACTCACACTCACCTACCCCGAGCAGACTGACGAGTTACTTCTTGCACTCATGCCTTCGTTAAAGAACTGGGCTGAATATCTTATAGACGAGCTTATTGAAGACAGCATAAAGGCAGAATCTGAGAAAAAGACATCTACAATCACAAAGTCTGAAACGTCAGACTCAGCATCCTCAGCTTCAGCAAAGACATCCGGCACTTCTTCTCAGAAGGAAACGGCCCAGGTAGCACCAGCGGAAACTCCGGTAAAGGAAAAGGCTGATTCGCTCTGGAAATTCTCCTTCAGACTCAACAGCGGACTGAACGTGGTCTTTGGAAAGAATGATAAAAAGGGTGGAGTACTCTTCATAGGAGCATCCGCAGAGTATACATATGACAACATATTCGCACTGTATGGCTCACTTACAGCCACATTCCCCAGCCCGTTCTTCATTGCGGCTGATGTAGGATTGAAGGCTGAGAGGCAGATTACAAGCAGTCTTCCGCTCAATTTAGGTGCCTCTGTCGGATTAGCATTCGTTCCTGTACTGGACAGCAAGGTGACACTCTATGGAGGAGCAATCCTCTCATATAAGTTCTCCGCTTTCGATGTAAATCTTGAATACAGATACGGACTCGGCGGCTACACATACATCGGCCTCTACGGATCATACAGGTTCTGAGCAAAACATGTTGCCGCATAGCTTCAATAACGATTTGAGATTGATGTCTTATTCTGCAACAGGGGGTACTGTATTTATATACGGAAACACGTAACCCCGGATGGGGGGCAAGGGCTCGGTTTAAAGTCTCCTCAGAATCTCCTCCGTCTGCTTCAGAACTGTCATCAGCATATATACGCCCTGTTCAGTGAATGCATACGGATAATAT
>CAZGNN010000027.1:5247-11764 GCA_964527335.1 uncultured Spirochaetaceae bacterium
TGCCTACCCCTCTGTTCAAGGTGTAATTTTTGCACTTTGAAAGCTGTTCCAGATCTTCGCTGTTGAGTTGGAACATGAAATCATCCTCATCAAATTTCTCTATATTGTTCTTTACCTGTCTGTTGAAGTTCTTTGTTTTATAGCCATATATTTCGGCGAGATCCGAATCCAGCATTACCTGTACTACGCGGATGGTGTATATTCTAATGGCATCTGTATCAATTTGGATTATCACCTGGATCGTTAACCTACGCTGAACAGTAGTTGAGGTACATATTCAGCTGTCCAACGACTTCAGAAAGAAGTGTGAATCAAAGGCAATCAGTTATTCGAGAGTTTCGAATGACTGCCTCAGCCGGTAAAGCCTTTGGCACCGAATCTGAGCACATCTTCAGCTGGACGCCAGCATCATGATGAGGGCATTTCAGGCGGGAATCAGTGTATGAAAATATCCGGAACCGAAATTCCGGATATCATATCAAATCAAATTCTTTGCTCTATTCACTCAGAGTAGCTCCGGAGGTATTACCGTTCCCTCCGTGAATGCACCGGCTGCAAGCCCGATGCAGGCCGACGTAAAGTACGGCGTTACATGAGAGCCGACGAAAGCCTCTCTCGCTATGCTCTTCACGCTCTCGGGGATGATTACATCACACGAGAATTCCGTATCGTAGAACACACCTTCCTCGATTGACCCGAGAGAGGACGGAAGAATGAGGATGCCGTCGAAACCCGTACATGAAGCAAAGGCATATTCTCCGATAGCCCTGACGGACGAAGGAAGAATCAGGTCTCCGCTGAAACCGGAACAGTATCTGAATGCATTTTCTCCTATAGTCTCTACAGATTCCGGAATGATCAGGTCTCCCCTGAATCCGGTGCAACCGCGGAATGCAGAGTTACCGACGGATACAGCCTTGAATATATGAAGAGCCGTGAAACCGTCACAGCCGCGGAAAGCCCCGTCGCCGATGTCCGCTACGCCCAGGATATGGAGTTCTCCGTCAAAACCGTCGCAATTCCCGAATGCACTGTTTCCTACCTGAGTAACAGACTCTGGAATGAAAAGGTCACCGCCAAGTGCTCTGCAGTCGAGGAATGCTTCTTCCCCTATGCTTTCGACACCTTCGCTGAGCCAGAGTCCCGTGAGGGATTTACAGCTACAGAATGCACCGTCGCCTATGCTCTTGACGCTCGAAGGGATAATCAGATTGCCTGTGATGTACGAGTTGCCGCTGAATGCATAATCACCGATTCTGACAACAGCAATGCCGTCAACAGTATCTGGAATGACGATATCTTTCGGATACGTCACTGCATTCGCCGTCACGACGAAACCTCCGAGCGAGGAAGAATAGGTATAGAAGATGTTGTCCTCATATCTTTTCTCACCGTCTTCGGGAATCAAGGGAACTGTTTCTGCTTCAAGTTCAGATTCTTCCATCTTCACGGCTTCCACTGTATTTTCTTCCGGAGATGCCTGCTTCTCCGCAGCAGTTACGGTCTTCGCCGTATCCTCTGTCGAAGAAGAAACGTTCCCGGTTTCGGTCACCTTAGGCTCTGGAGAGACAGTCTCCTCCGCCTTTTTTCCGCATGAAGGCACCAGAAGAAGTAAAAGAGCAAACAGAATCATGACAAAGTATTTATTCATAACTACGCCCCTGTCGTGTATGCGGCAGCACATGCCACCGCATACTTATCTGCCCTTACCTCGGGGATCTCATCAATACCCAGGTACCGCCGTCGCTGTCAATCCAGAGTTCGACTATCTCGATGTCCCTTACAGTTGCGTCAAGCTTGAGTGATGTCAGTACATACGGAGTGCCGTTGAGGTTCTTATCCGTATTCTCGACTGTTGCTCCCCTTCTCATTGCAAACTGTTCCGCACCCTTTGCCTTTGCTTCTTCGGCAGCTTCGTAGACGTTCTCGGAAGTCTTCACATAGACCTTCTCGTAGTAATAGCTGCTGCTTTCCGGGAGTTCTACAACCCAGTCAGGTCTTGCGATGTTGTCCTTGCCGTAGACGATGAGGTTCTTCTGCTTCTCCGTCACGACTCCGAGTCCGACAGTCGACTTCTTCCATGTTGCGATGAGCTTCATGTTGCCTGTCGTTCCTGCCTCTATCGTCATGTTGACGGTGTGAGTCTCGCTTCTGTCGCCTGCAACAACCCAGCCCGTGAAGTCATAGCCGTCACGGTAAGGATTTGCGATGATTGTGTCTTCCTCGATTGTGTAGGATGCCGGGTTCTCGATTTCAAAGCGGTAGCTGCCTCCGTCGAGCACATAGCTCAGTGTATAGCTTACAGGCTCCCAGAGTGCACTGAGGACGATGTCACATGCCCTTGTCACGTCAATCGTGTATGACGTATGGAGAGCCGTCTTCTTCGTGTATCTTCCTCTTCCTTCGTACCAGCCCATGAATGTGTAACCTTCCCTTACAGGATTGGAGAGGGCTTCCATCCTTTCTTCGACTGTATAGGAAGAAGGATTCTCCTCATACATCTCGAGCTCTCCTCCGTTGAGGGAGTAGGAGACGGAGTATGTATTGATCTTCCAGACAGCCTTGAGAGCGAAGTCTCTTCCCGAGAAGGAGGAAATCTTGCTGATGTACTTGCCTTCATCTTCGTCAAGCCAGCCGGCGAATGTATAGCCGTTTCTCTCGGGAGTCGGGAGTTTGACCGATTCGAATGAGTATGTATAGGAAGCCGGAAGCTCACCTTCAACCCTGCCGCCTGCGAGGTCGTAAGAGATTGAGTAGTCCTTTTCCTTCCATACTGCAAGGAGGTTCTTGTCACCGACTGTGCCTTTTTCTATCTCGTAGACAGGACGTGCAAGCGTCACCTCTTCGCCGTCGATGATCCAGCCGACGAAGTCATAGCCTGTGCGGCTCGGGTTGATGAGCGTGAACGCATCGTTGACAGTGTAGACCACCGGGTTGGAAGGTTCTTCATCCCTGATGGCAGGAACACGGTACAGAACGCCTTCTTCATCATAATAGATGTTGTAGTAGATGACATCCCAGACAGCCTTGAATGAAAGATTGCCGATGCTTCCCTTGCCGACTGTGATCGAATCTGCAATCCTGTCGACACTCACTTCCTCTTCGACGCATTCGATTCCGAGTTCAGAAGCAAGCTCGTTGACGAGTTCCTCGATTTCCTGAACAGTCTCCGGCGGGAAGTAGATTCTGATCTCCGTATCGAGAATCACCGCATGGTAGACCGGGAAGCACTCGCTGACGACATATTCGACAAGATCCATGATCTCTTCGTCCGCGAACGGAATCGATATGTTGATATGGTCCTCGTACACATCGAGAGTCATCGTCAGTCCATCAGCCGTGAAGGAGACTGAGAAGAGCATCGTGTTGACCTTTTCCATGCCTTCGTACTGCCAGCCCACGAATCTGTAGCCCTTTCTCTCGGGAGCCGTGAGTGTGAATGTCTCGCTGTTTACATTGTAGGTAACAGGATTTGATGCTCCCTCTGGAAGCTTTCCGCCGTCAAGGTCGTATGTGATTGTGTAGTCAACTGACTTCCACACCGCCTCGAGTACGACGTCCTCTCCCGTGAATGAGTCGACTGCGTAGGAGAGAGACGGCTCTGCGTCAGAGCCACTGATTCTCCAGCCGAGGAACTCGAGTCCCTCGATAGCTTCCGGTGACGGAATGAGAACATCGCCGCTGCCGTATGTGTAGCTTTCGGGTCCTTCGAAGACTGCCTTCTCCACATGGAGAATGTAGCTTATGGAGTATGTCTTCGGCATCCAGACGCTGACCATTGACTTGTCGCCCTGGGTTCCCTTCTCGAATCTGTAAGCAGGATCTGCAAGGTATGATTCCTCGCCTTCCTCGATCCAGCCCATGAAGATGTACTTGTCCTTGTCTGCCGGGAGAAGCGTGAATTCATCCGTGATATTGTAGTGATCCGGATTCTGCGGCTCAGGAAGAGGTTCCTCTTCTTTGACAGGGACAGATTCCTCCTTCTTCTCCTCGTATTCGACACCGTCTTCATCGTAGACGATTGCGTACTCTACAGGTGTCCAGACTGCTTCGAGAACGATGTCCTCTCCTCTAAGGGAATCGATTGTGTATGTAAGGGAAGGTTCCGATACGGAATCCTTTTCCTTCCAGCCGAGGAACACGAAGCCCTTCACGTCATCGGGTGCACCGATTACGATCTCACCGCTGCCGTAGACGTAACTCTCCGGGCCGCTGAAGGATGCGCCTTCGAGAGGAAGGATATATGTAATCGAGTAGGTCTTCGGCTGCCAGACGCTCACGAGGACCTTGTCACCGTGGGTGCCCTTCTCGAATCTGTAGTCTGGATCTGCAAGATAGGACTCCTCGCCTTCCTCGATCCAGCCTCTGAAGATATACTTGTCCCTGTTGAGAGGAAGGAGCGTGAATTCATCCTCGACGTTGTAGTGGTCGGGATTCTTCGCTTCTTCAGCTTCTTCCTGGAGAGGAGCTTCTGCAACCGGTTCCTCTTCCGCCTTCTCAACGGGCTTCTCCTTATATTCGACACCTTCCTCATCGTATGTGATTGAATATTCGACAGGTGTCCAGACTGCCTCGAGAGTGAGGTCGGATGCGCTGTTCTCGTCGAATGACACGTCTTTTATGACCCTGTCTCCGTCAAGGAATCCGTCGAAAGTATAGTATTCCTTCTCGGGTGTCGGAAGAGAGACGCTCTCCTCGTTCCTGACAGTCTTCGGATAGCCGACAAGCTCGACGCCGTCAGCCGTGACGTTCATTACATATGATGTGACGGGAAGGATTATCTTCTCGAACTGTGCAACATAGACGTCACCATCGGTGACTGTCTCGAATGTGAGAGTGAAATCCCTGTCGATTTCCCCTGTTCTCTCATTCTTCCAGCCGAGGAAAACAAAGCCGTCTCTTGTAAGGTCGGGAGCGGCTACGCTGCCATTTTCAAGATCACTTCTGAGAGAATCGGGTGTGACTCCCTCGGGAAGGATGCCACTGTTGAAGTCCACGCCGAAACGCTTTCCGCCGTAGATGAGCCATGTGACGCTGCCGCTGACAGAGACAGACATCTCCTCTTCAGGCTCTGCAGGGTAATATGATGCGTCAAGCTTTCCGCCTGTGAGTTCCACGTAGACCTCATACTTTGGAAGAAGTGAACCAAAGACAGTGTCGATGTAAGGTTCGATTTCACTTCTGAGGAGTGCATAGACAGCCTCGATTTCCTCACGCGTGAGTTCCGGATAGGTAAGATTCAGCGTGTTGTCGTCGAGCGAGTAGAAAACACCTTCGGCCTTTATCTTGGTACTGAGCTTTTCCACTAAGGCCTGAAGGTCATCCTCAGTCATGCCTTCAGGCAGTGTGATGGATGCATGAGTGGAATATGCCTTTATATCTGCCGTGATTCCTCTGTAGGAGAATACGGTTTCGAAGAGAGGCGTCTCGACTGCCGGTACTTCTTCTTTGGCAGGAGCTGCCTCTGCAGCAACCGGAATCTCCTCGACAGCCGGCGCTTCTTCTTTGCTAGGAGTCGCCTCAACAGTTTTCTCTTCCTGTATAGGTTCCACCGTAACACTGGACTGTGGAGCCTTTACAGGAGCGACCACGGGAGCCGGTTCTTTCGTAACCTGGGCATTGGAGGCGCAGGAAACGGCAAAGAGGACTACAAGAATCCCCACGGATACTTTTCTTAGAAGTTTGTTCATACAAATCCCCCGAACTTATTTCTTCTCTTAGAATACTACCACTAGGGCGGGGACACAAGTTTTCTTTTTCTCCTGACTCGGGGCGGGAATGAGAAAAGCCCCCCGTTTCCGAGGGACTCCGATTGAGAAAAGGTGTGCTCACTTCTTCATTGCAACTGCAATCTGAGATGCAAGCTTTGCGTTGTTGAGGACAAGCTTGATGTTTGCTTCGAGGCTCTCTCCTCCCGTGAGCTTCTGGATTTTGTCGAGAAGGTACGGAGTTGTCTCCTTACCCTTGATTCCGAGCTCGTTCATCTCCTTTATCGCGATGTCTATCTCCTGGTTGATATAATCGGCATTCATCGAGTATTCCTCGGGGATCGGGTTGGTGACGAGAAGACCGGTATTGGGATAGAGGTCCTTCTGGACCTTCCACGATGATGCGATTTCCTCGGGAGTATCCATCCTCCAGGTAACCTTGAGACCGCTCTTACGGGTATAGAATGCAGGAAGTTCGTCAGTCTGATAGCCCACGACGTTGACGCCCTTTGTCTCGAGATACTCGAGAGTGAGCGGGAGATCCAGGATTGCCTTTGCTCCTGCACAGACGACAAGAACGCCTGTCTTCGTGAACTCGTCCATGTCGGCAGAGATGTCGAATGTCGTTTCGGCCCCGCGGTGTACGCCGCCGACTCCTCCTGTTGCGAAGATGTCTATTCCCGCAAGGGATGCGACAATCATTGTCGCGGCAACTGTCGTTGCTCCGTCTTCCTTCTTCGCGATGATTGTCGGGATGTCACGTCTGCTTGTCTTCGTGATGGCCATGCCCTTCTTTCCGAAGTATTCGA
>CAZGNN010000028.1:0-11618 GCA_964527335.1 uncultured Spirochaetaceae bacterium
GAAATTCGTCTGCACAATATTTTCCTTCCTCCTGCAATGATGTGATACAATCTGGGAATGGAGAGACGGGAAAATCGGGGAAAGTCCACGCTTGAGATGAGATGGGCACGTGTTGTGTTTCCGATTATCATCTCGCTTGGGGCGCTCATCATATTGTTCTACTGGCAGTTCGAGAGGATAAGCCTGAACATGCTTGAGAGGATGAATCAGGATTTTCTCAATCAGAGTGACAGCATCTTCAGCTACATCAACAATATTGTCCATGTCACCACGAATCATATCATCAACGATGATGACATACGTGTGCTGATGTACTCGGATGATGTGACAGAGAGTGAGGTCATTCTGGGAACCAGGGCACTGGAGAACATAAGCGGTTACGGTTCCACGATACAGTCGGTATACATCTATAACGGGAAGAGAGATTATTTCTACACAACGAGCAGCATCCCCGGCGGGTACGGAGAAGACTTCCATGATCAGGGGGTGACGGACCTCTTTTCTTCGTCCTCTGCGGGGCCTCACTACAGATACATGGCAAAGCCGTATTCCCGCGGTCTCATAGATGTGAACACCTATCTGCTCTGCGAGTATGATAATGACGGCAATGTCGAAGACGCTGTCGTAATCAACATCAATTCCAACTGGATAGACTCGATCCTGAAGGAGATGTTTCCCAATGTCAGTGTAATGGTCCTGAACGAGCAGGGAAGGGTAATCGGAAGAACTGTTGAGCTCGAAAGGGAGGAGACACAGAGCATCGAACGCCTCATAAGGACAAGGACAAGCGATGCCGGACGGTTTGTCGTGGGTTCCTTCATCGACAAGGAGATATATCTCTATTCGTCGTTCGGCCCGGACTGGTGCATCGTGAGAAGAATCGCATGGCGTGACATATTCAGCGAGCTTGAGATAATGAAGGCCTTTACATACACAGGCATTGTCGCAGCAGTCATCACTGTCGCTTTCTTCGGTCTGATGAATACCCTGAAGTATTTCCGTCCGCTCAAGAAAATTGAGGAAAGCATGAAGACAAGTTCTCTCACAGAGGGTGAAACAACCGTTGCCGAGAGTGTCGACAGGCTCATTCTTGTCTCGAATGAATACGAGAAGAATTACCTCGGCCAGATCCGGGAAGAGTATATGAGACAGCTTCTGGAGAGGGAAAGGGAGAATGTCTCCGGAAGGGACGAGATGACGGCCTATATCGCGCCTCTCGACTATTCTCTTCCGTTCAGACTGCTCCTCATCTCCTCTGATTCACCTCTCATACTCGAAAAGGTAAGAAAGATACTCTCCGAGAGCATAACCGTCAGGATGAAAGACCACAGAAGCCTCTTCTTCTTCCAGAACGGAGAGAATTCATCATCAGAACTCTCGTTCCTAGGCCGGAGCTGCGGCCTGAGGTTTGCACTCAGTTCTGACATATCGTGGGAGGAGAACATACATTCGCGTTATGAGCGCCTGAGGGAAGTCCTGTGCTATTCCCTTTTCCCCGAGTTCGGGGATGATAGCTGCACGGAGGAAATCCTCACGGACAAGTTCTCTGTTCTCCCATCGAAATACAGCGACGAAGGTGCAATTCTTGCTTCTCTCTCTTCAGGGAACCTGGAGGGAGCCGTCGAACTCTATCATAGGTACATGTCTCATCTCGGGCTCTGCCGTGTAAGTTACATAATTTTCCTTCTCAAGAGACTGTACATGGCATCTGCCGTCAGTGTGAAGACAATCGACGACGGAGTGCTGAGCGAGATTGAGTACATCTTCTCTTCATCACTTGACAGGAAGCGCCTTGATGAAATCTTCATTTCATCCTTCAGAACGAAGGTTGAAAGGGTTCTCGAGAGCAGGAACACGAGAGTCGGCAACATGGTCTCTGAAATCAGGAGGTATGTCGAGGAGAATTATCTCGATACATCCCTCTCACTGCAGATGATAGCCGACAATCTTGAGATGAACTCCGTCTATGTGGGAAAGCTCTTCAGAAGCGAATGCGGTTTCTCCGTTGCGGACTACATCAACAGATGCAGGATTGAAAAGGCGAAGGAACTCCTCAGGGACACGGATTATCCGATAAGGGAAATCGTCTCGCATTCCGGAATACCGAATGTCCAGTATTTCTACACGCTCTTCAGAAACAGTACAGGAAAGAGTCCGAATGAATGGAGGAATGATGAAAGGAACAAATAGAAAATCTCTGATTATCATATCCGTCATAAGCGGGGCGGTCGTTCTTGCCGGCGTCATCCTGCTTGTACTGTACTTCCTCGCCCTGAAGACACCAAAGGAGGAGAATACAGTCAGTAAAAGAAGGGTTACACTCTATTCCTCTCTCAAGACGAGTCAGCTCGAGAAGATCGAGAGCCACTATGAGAAAATCAACCCTGACATCGATCTCGTGTTCTACTCTTCCGGAAGCAGCAGCCTCATCCAGCTTGTCGAGGAAGAAAGCCGTATGGGAAATGCTGTGTGTGATGTGCTCTGGTGTGCCGAGCCCTACGGCTATCTTTCACTTATCGAGAAGAAAATACTTATGCCGCTGGATCTGCCGGCCTATCCGGATCTCCCGCATTTTGACACTGATGGGGAGGAATGCATGGCAGTCGCACGTCTCATCTCCGTAGGCCTTGCAGTCAACACATCAGTTTACGGCGAGAATGCTCCGAGGACCTTTGCCGAACTTCAGGAGTGCAGCGATGTAGTCATTCCAGATCCTTATTCTTCCGGTTCCTCCCTGTACACCGTGACGGTGCTGGCAGAGGAATACGGCTGGGCTTACTTTACCGCCCTCAGGGAGAACGGTGCGGAGGTTGTCAACGGAAGCAGCGCTTCTCTTTACCGTGTGTGTGATGGCAATGGGGGAGTCACAATCGCCCCGGAGTATCTTGTCCTCTCTGCAGAGAACATGGGAAAAAGCGTCAGATACATATCTCCCGAAGACATATCCATCACGATTCCGTCTCCGATTGCAGTCATAAACGGATGCGCTAATCCCGGCGATGCCATGGACTTTGTTTCCTTCATCCTTTCCGACAGCGGACAGGCTCTTCTCTATTCCATCGATATCATCCCGTCCAGAGGTGTGTATTCCTCTTCCGACGTGCTTCTTTACACAGTCCCAGACGAGAAGGACACGATTTCAGACTTTGACAGGGTATTTGTCGACTAGAGAGGAAGGTAGGGGACGGTGTTCTCCATATATTCCTGCCACTCCTTTATGTATTCTTCGGTCTCGGCTGTGCTCATGTACCTGAGCGAGAGCGTATTGTCCGTATCTTCCGCCTGCAGTTCTTCAAGAGCCTTCCTGAACGTGTCATGGATGAATGTGATTATTCCAATCGGTGTATCCGACGGAGCGGCAAGTGCCCTTGCGGACCCGAACACGAGATCGATTCCGTATTCCTTCAGTGTCGGAACATCCTCCCATCCCTTCATTCTTCCGTCGGTGAATGAACAGAGAAGACGGAATTCTCCGCATCTTGCCTCCTCTGAGACTTCGCTTATCTTGACGGCGATTGCGTCGACGTTGCCGTCCCTGAGGGCACGGATCATGTCCGCAGAGCCTCCGAACGGGATGTGTGTGACTCTGATGTCCGCCTTGTCTGCCAGCGATGCCGCCGCTATGTGATTGCTTGCCCCGTAGCCGTTGTTTCCTATCTTGACCGAATAGGGCTTTTCTCTGCATTCGGAGAGAAAGTCGGAAAATGACGAGATGGGGCTGTCTTCCCGCACCGCTATGACACTCGGGTCATATACTATGTTTATGATGGGAGCTATCTCATTCTCGCTGTACGAGGTTTCACGGTTGATGGGAAGAGAGATTATTGTCGGTATGTTTATGAAACCCAGGGTGTAGCCGTCGGGAGATGCCTTTGCCAGAAGCGTGTATCCCAGTTCCCCGTCGGAGCCGCTGATATTCTTTATCCGGATTTCGGTTCCGATATCATCTTCGACCTTCTCTGCGATACGGCGGGCAATCATGTCCGTTCCTCCGCCCTGCTTGTATGCAACTATGACGGTAAGGGGACGGGAAGGGTAGTCATCATCCGTCTCGGGTGCCTCCCTTTCTGTCAGGACGGATTCAACTGCGCTAGTTCTTCTCCTTGTACACGACGGCACCAGAAGCAGTAGAGACAATGCGAGCAGAAGAGCGACAAACATTTCCCCTTTCATCGAAAACCCCTTTCTGTCATGTTAACACGCTCTATGGCGCAAGCAAGCAAAAAATGGCCAACATTTAAAATTCTGACTGATGTAAAAAAATCTAACTTTATACAGTGCAAAAAATAATTGACGGCTCTCAAAAACGGCCCTTACGATACGCTTGGATCCCGGGGGAAAGGAATTATTCAGATTTCTGACAAGGGATTACAAAAAAGGAGGAGACAGGATGAAGAAAATCTTGGTCGTTTTACTGGTTTTATCAACAATTATGACAGCTCTCTTCGCCAACGGCGCAGCAGAGTCCGGCGCTGAAAAGCAGAGCCTCATGATCTACACGTCAATGAAGGAAAACCTTATCAGCCCTATCGTTGAAGGTTTCAAGGAGAAGTATCCCAACATAGAAGTTGACTACTACTCGGCAGGTGCCGGCAAGCTCATGGCAAAGATTGCCACCGAGAGACAGGCAGGTGCAGTTGCATGTGATGTCCTCTGGACAAGTGAAGTTCCGGATTTCATCAATCTCCGCAACGAAGGTGTTCTCCTTGCTTACATGAGCCCGGAAAGAGCAAATGTCGTCTCGACAGTCGATGACCCCGACGGATATTTCACGGCTGCACGTCTCGGCACACTCGGAATCTGCTACAACACAACGAAGATAACAGAGCCTCCGAAGACATGGGACGATCTTCTTGATCCTATCTACAAGGACAACTTCTCTATTGCAAACCCGGCTCTCAGCGGAACAAGCATGGTTTCAGTCGCAATGATCGTAGAGACACTCGGATGGGAATACATCGAGAAGCTCGCTGCAAACGGAGCAAGAATGGGACAGGGCTCGGGCCAGGTCGTTGACGATACCGCTGCAGGCGACACATATGCTGCAATCGGCGTTGACTACATCACTCTCGACAAGATTGCAAAGGGTGCAAACCTCGGCTTCGCTTACACGGACCAGATGCTCGTCGTTCCTTCTCCTGTTGCCATCTTCAAGGACAGCAAGAACCAGGATGCAGCAAAGAAGTTCGTCGACTTCCTTCTCTCCAAGGAAGGACAGAAGCATGTCGCAGAGAACTATACACTTCCTGTAAGAAGCGATGTCGAAGTCAGAACAGATATCGGTCTTGTTCATCCGGATGAGGCAAAGGCAAGAGCAATGACAGTTGACTATGAAGCTCTCAGCGGACACAAGGAAGCTTACATCGAGAAATTCACACAGATTATCCAGGGAAACAAGTAAGAAAACCCGGAGACAGACGGAGGAAGTCCTTCAGGGGGGCTTCCTCTGCATTTTTTATCATAGGAGACGAATGTGTCAGATATAATCTTCAAGAACGTTTCCAAATCCTTCGAAAAGAAGCAGGTTCTTAAAGACCTCAGCTTTGAAATCAGGGACGGGGAATGTTTTACAATTCTGGGACCTTCGGGATGCGGCAAGACGGTCATACTGCGTCTTATTGCAGGATTCGAAGTTCCCGATGAAGGTCAGATAATAATCGGGGGAGAGGTTGTCGCCGATCCCAAGGCGGGAGTGTGCAAGGCTCCGGAAGAGAGAAATCTCGGAGTTGTCTTCCAGGACTATGCCGTCTGGCCTCACAAGACAGTCAGACAGAATGTTACATACCCTCTCGAAATGCACAGTGTTGCAAAGGAAGAGAGGCTGACCAGGGCCCAGAAGGCCATCGATATGGTAAACCTCCACGGCTATGAGGACAGACTTCCGAACCAGCTTTCCGGAGGACAGCAGCAGAGAGTCGCATTGGCACGCGCACTTGTCGCCGACAGTGATATTCTCCTGCTCGACGAACCTCTCACCAACCTCGATGCGAACCTGAGGGAGGAGATGAGATTCGAAATCAAGGAAATCCAGAAGAAGACCGGACGTACGATTCTCTATGTCACACATGACCAGGAGGTCGCCCTTGCGATAAGCGACAGAATCGCAATCATGGACCCGAGCGGATCCTTCTGCCAGATAGCAGATCCGGAGACGGTATATGAGAAGCCGGTCAACCTCTTCGCATTCCGCTTCCTCGGTGTGGCGAACTGTCTCAGGTGCCGCAGCGTGGACGGACGTACGGTTCTTGAGGACGGAACGCCTTTCGTGCAGCTTGACAGTGAACACGTCTCCGTTGATGACGGCGGTATCTACATCGCGGGCTTCAGACCAATGGATGTCGAGATCTCCCGTGACGGCGAAGGCTTCGAGTGCACTGTTGACAGATGCACGCTCCTGGGCTCCATTGTCGACTACCGTCTCTCCATCGGCGCTTCCTCATTCCGTGTCGAGACGCAGATAGAGGAGGCCGTCTCCCGAAACATCATATTCAAGAGCGGTGAGAAGTGCAGGGCTTCGTTTGTCGACATGCACTGGTTCCCGGATGATCATTCCTTTGAGGAGGTCTTTGTATGAGCAGAAGTAAAATAAAGAAGAAATTCGGAGTTGCGGAGATTGTTCTCATCTTCTCGATTCTCGTTCTCGTCGTTGTTGTCGCCGTTCCTGTCATCATGATATTCCTGACGGCATTCTTCAAGGACGGACACTTCAACCTGGCCGGCGTCATCGAGGTCCTCAAGCAGAAGGATACATACCTTGCACTGAAGAACTCCCTGATCATCGCACTGGGGGTAACGTTCTTCTCGACCATCATAGGCGTGTTCTTCGCATGGCTCATTGCCAGAACCGACATCCCGTGCAAGAAACTCCTGAATTCGATGTTCCTTGTCCCGTTCATGCTGCCGTCATTCATCTGTGCAATGGCATGGAAGGTGCTCCTCTCTCCGAGAGCCGGATACATAAACAAGCTCTTCATGCACATATTCGGCCTGAGCAAGGCTCCGATAGACATCATGAGCATGGGAGGAATCATCGCAATCGAAACCATGTATCTCTTCCCGTTCGTGTTCCTGCAGGTATCGGGAGCTCTCGAGAGAATGGACCCGACACTTGAGGAGAGTGCGAGAATAAGCGGTGCGTCGCTTTTCACGATAACCCGCAAGATCACGCTTCCTCTCGTCATGCCGTCAATCGTTGCCGGAGCACTCCTTGTATGTCTGTATTCGCTTGCACACTTCGGTGTTCCCTCGATTCTCGGAACGGAGAAGGGCATATACAACATACCGACGAAGATATATGAACGCATTTATGCATCCGGAGGTTCGTACGAGGCAATCAGGGTCGGAACGATTCTCGCGACGATTCTCGTCATCTGTGCAACCCTCATTCTGAAGGCACAGAACCTCGTACTCAAGAAGGGACGCTTCCAGATCATCGCAGGAAAGAGCATGAGACCCGTCGTACTGAAGCTCAGGGGACTGAGATGGCCTCTTTTCATCATCTGTATCGTCTATCTTCTCATTACGGTCGTAATGCCCACCGTCACGATATTCCTCATCGGAGGACTCAAGACGTACGGTCTGCCGTTCATACCGAAGAACATGACGCTGGACAACTACAAGGAAATCTTCCAGATGAAGCTGACGCGTTCGGCAATATGGAACTCCGTCTACCTTTCGACTCTGACGGCATTCGTCACCATGCTTGCAGGCGTCATGATCAGCTACGTCATCGTCAAGATGAAGGTCAAGGGTAAGTTCATCCTGGAATTCCTGGGTGTCCTTCCTTACTCGCTTCCGGGTACCGTCATCGCTCTCGGATGTATCCTGACATGGTCCGGAAAGTTCGGTATAAACCTCTACAATACCGCGGGAATCATATTCGTGGCATACATTGCCCGTTATATGGCGTTCTCGATAAAATCGAACTCTGCGGCCCTCGAGCAGGTATCCGACTCGCTTGAGGAGGCATCCAGAAGCTGCGGTGCAACCCACTGGCAGACGCTGACGAACATCGTCGTGCCTCTCATCAGGCCGGGTATGATCAACGCATTCTTCCTCATATTCCTGCCCGCCCTCAGAGAACTCACGACGTCCGTTCTTCTTTACGGACCGACGACGAGAACAATCGGTGTCGCCATCTATGCTCTCAACGAGGACGGTGAGACAGTCAGGGCTGCAGCTCTTGCGGGAATCGCACTGATAATAATCTTCATCGGTGAAACACTTATCAAGGGAATCCTGTCGAAGCTCGACAGATACAAAAGGAGTGAAGCATGAGCGCAATAGATCTGATCAATGTTAGCAAGATATTCGGTTCCGTAAGGGCCGTGGACAAGCTCAATCTTTCTGTCGAACAGGGCGAATGCTTCTCGTTCCTCGGCCCGTCAGGCTGCGGAAAGACCACGACGCTGAGAATGATTGCCGGCTTCGAGAACCTCGATGAGGGTGAACTCTACTCGGACGGAAGGCTTTTCTCCTCGTCATACAAACATTTCTATCTCCCTCCGGAGAAGAGAGACTTCGGGATGGTCTTCCAGGCATTCGCCGTATGGCCGCACATGACTGTCTATGACAATGTCGCGTTCCCTCTGAAGATAAAGAAACTCCCGCGTGATGAGATAAAGTCCCGTACCGAGATGGCGCTCAAGGCAACAAGCCTCATGAAGGAAGCCGAGCTCTTCCCGCAGACTCTCTCCGGCGGCCAGCAGCAGAGAATCGCCCTAGCACGTGCCGTCGCCATCAATCCGAAGGTCATGCTTCTGGATGAGCCGCTGTCGAACCTGGACCCCCACCTCAGGGAGGAAATGAGATTCGAGATCAAGGAACTTCAGACGAAGTTCGGCTTCACAGTCATATATGTAACCCATGATCAGGCTGAGGCAATGGCTCTCAGTGACAGGATGCTTGTCATGAAAGAGGGTGTCGTACAGCAGATCGGCGGTCCGCTCGACATCTACAACAAACCCCAGAACAAGTTCGTGTTCTCCTTCATAGGACTATCGGACTTCATTCCCGTTGTAGTCAGGAACGGCAGCATCTTCATAGAAGGCGGTGAGGAGTGCGGTGCAGTCAACGGTACCATCCCTTCAGATTACAATCCGTCTGTTTCCTATGACATTGCCTGCCGTCCGAGCGAAATCGACTTCGCGTCAAGCGGTGTCAGGGCAAAGGTCATCAGAAGAACGTATCTGGGAGACATAGTCGACTATCTTCTGGAAATCGGCAAGGTCCAGATAAGAGTCCAGAAGCCGAGACGTCACACAACGGCACAGGTAGGGGAGACCTGCTTCATAAGATTCAACAGGCTTCTCTGGTATGACCGCAATGAGGAGACGGCATCGAAGACCTGATATTCAAATTCCCCCGGTATTCTTTGCCGGGGGATTTCAATGAGAAAATCCCGGGGCTTTCCGGGATTTTCGTCTTCCTCATTCCTGCATCTTCGCTTCAAGAACAAGCTTCTCCTTGAGGTCCTTGAGCTTTCCTGTGAGCGATACCTTGTATATATGCGGATTGATCTGTCTCTTGTAGGATTTGTCGAAGTGCGAGAGACTTTCCTTTACCCTTTCCTGGAGCTCGGGAAGCGTTGCTTCTCTCTTTATTCTCTTTCCGTTTTCCATCTGCTTCACGAGAAGAGGCTTGATAGCGGCGTAGTTGTTCTTCCTCATGATGAACATGTCTCCGGTGGAGAAGGGGTGGAAGAAGATGTGGTTCGTGCCGCCTTCAATCTGCTCGTCCGTGAGGGCGATGAGGTCTGCAAGAGCCTGACCGTTTCTGTCGTAGAAGCGGTAGACCTGCTTTATGCCGGGATTCGTCGTCTTCTCGTAGGAAGATGAAATCTTGAGAGTCGGGACGAAGACACCGTTCTCTTCCTTCGCGCTGAGCTTGTAGACTCCGCCGAGGGCAGCCTGAGTGCCGCCTGTGACGAGATGTGTCCCGATTCCCCAGCTGTCGATGGGTGCACCGTCGTTGACGAGGTTGAGGATGATTTCCTCGGTAACGTCGTTGGAGATGCAGATGGTGGCATCCTCGAGTCCCGCTTCATCAAGCTTGACTCTGACGGCCTTCGTGAGATAGCTGAGGTCACCGCTGTCGATTCTGACTCCGATTCTGAGTCCCTTTTCCTTCTGTTCGAGTCCGACCTTTATCGCGGCTTCGATACCGGAGCCGAGGGTGTCATATGTGTCGATGAGAAGAATGCAGTTGTCGGGATAGATGTCGGCAAAGCGTCTGAATGCATCGTATTCGTTATCGAAGAGCATGACCCAGGAGTGAGCCATCGTTCCCGCAACGGGAATGCCGTAGACCTTTCCGGCCCACGTGTTGCTTGTTACCGAACAGCCTCCGATGAAGCATGCCCTTGCGGCACTCAGTGCACCGTCGATTCCCTGGGCACGCCTCAGTCCGAACTCCATGATCGAGCCGTGGCCCTGGGTTGCAACCTTCATTCTTGCAGCTTTCGTCGCTATGAGGGTCTGGAAGTTTATCGTGTTGAGGAGGAATGATTCGATGAGCTGTGCGTCCATCATCGTCGTCTCGACCCTGACAAGCGGCTCTCCGGGGAAGGCCACCGTACCTTCCTCGAATGCGTACAGATCTCCCGAGAAGGAGTAGGTGGAAAGGTAGTCGATGAACGACGGGTCGAACTTTCCCAGTGACCTCAGATATTCGATGTCCTCATCCGAGAAGCGGAAGTTCTCGAGAGCGTCGATGAGTATTTCCAGTCCTGTGAAGACCGTATAGCCTCCGCGGTAGGGGTTCGTTCTGTAGAACATGTCGAAGACAACGCGGGGATTCTTCTTCTGGAGGAAGAACCCCTGCATCATTGTCAGCTCATAGAAGTCTGTGTTTAGTGCACTGATCATATCTTGTTACTTTGTGATTCTGTCGAAGCCTGTGTACGGAACAAGGGCTGCCGGAACGGTGATGGAACCGTCTTCGTTCTGGTAGTTCTCGATGATTGCCACCATTGCCCTCGAAAGAGCGACTGCCGTACCGTTGAGCATGTGGACGAACTTCACTTTGCCGTCATCGTCGCGGTAGCGGATGTTGAGGGAGCGTGCCTGGTAGTCTGTGCAGTTTGATGTGCTTGTGACTTCGCCGTATTCGCCTTCGTCGCCGCGTCCGGGCATCCATGCCTCGATGTCGAACTTGCGGTAAGCGGGAGCTCCGAGGTCACCTGTCGCCGTGTCCACGATTCTGTATGCGAGTCCGAGACCGGAGAAGATCTCCTCCTCGATGGAGAGAATCTCCTTGTGGAATGCATCGGATTCCTCCGGAAGACAGTAGATGAACATCTCGAGCTTGGAGAACTGATGGACTCTGTAGAGACCCTTGGAATACTGACCAGCTCCTCCTGCTTCTCTTCTGAAGCAGTGGCTGAGTCCTGTCATCCTGATCGGGAGGTCCTTCTTCTCGAGGATCGTGTCCTTGTAGTAGCCTCCGAGAGTGATTTCCGCAGTACCTACGAGACAGGTATCCGTTCCTTCGATTGTATAGATGTTGGATTCAGCTCCGCGGGGGTTGAAGCCGATGCCGTTGAGGATTTCCTCCTTCGCGACGTCCGGTGTGATGAACGGTGTGAAGCCGTGCTTCACGACGATGTCCATTGCATATCT
>CAZGNN010000029.1:0-11476 GCA_964527335.1 uncultured Spirochaetaceae bacterium
CACATGTCTATCAGACTTGGGCTTATTTCGAGTAGAACTCTACGACAAGCTGGTCGTTGACTTCGATTGGGATTTCCTTTCTTTCAGGAAGTCTTGTCAGTGTACCTGTCCAGTTATCCTGATCGATTGTGAAATACTCACCCTTGAAGGACTTTGCGCCCTTGAAGCAAGCTTCGAACTGAGCGTTCTTTCTTGACTTCTCCTTGAGTGAGATGACATCTCCAACCTGAATCTGGTAAGAAGGAATGTCAACCTTCTTGCCGTTGACGAGAATGTGGCCGTGGCTGACAAGCTGGCGAGCGAGTCTGATTGAGTTTGCGAAGCCGATTCTGTATACGGCATTGTCAAGTCTTCTCTCGAGAGAGATGACGAGAGCATCACCGGTCATCATGGAAGACTTGAGAGCCTTCTCATAATAGCGGTGGAGCTGCTTCTCCATAACGCCGTAGTAAGCCTTGAGCTTCTGCTTCTCGGTCAGCTGCTTTGAGTAGTCAGTTGCCTTTTTTCTCTTTGCGAAAGCCGGACTGCCGGCTCTGTCCATTGCCTTAGGGTGTCCACATACATTTACCCCAAGTCTTCTGCACTGCTTAAATCTAGGAGTGAAATTTCTTCCCATGATTTAGACCCTCCAGTTAGAACTTTAGTTTTTCTGTCGAAACTCGACTCATCCAATTTACTCCAATAAAAATAAATATGTCAATTTCAAAGAAGAGGATTTTTCGTGTTAATCGCCCGACTTGCTGTTATAATGGCCACATGAACAGAAAATCATGGTTTGCACTGATAATAATCGGCCTCTCCGGACAGATTGCCTGGACTATAGAGAACATGTACTTCAACACCTTCATGTACCATACTATAACAACGGACCCGTCGTACATTGCGGCGATGGTGTCCGCATCGGCAGTCACGGCGACGCTCACGACGCTCATAATGGGCTCCCTCAGCGACAGAATCGGAAAGAGGAAGGTATTCATCACCTTCGGCTACCTTGTCTGGGCTCTGACCGTACTCGCATTCGGCTTCATAAAGCCCTCTACGATGGGAAGCGTGACGGCAGCCGCAACAATCGTCGTCATCATGGACTGCATCATGACATTCTTCGGCTCAACCGCAAACGATGCGGCATTCAATGCCTACATCACGGAGACAGTTGAAAAGAAGGACCGCACGAAGGTCGAAGCCGTCGTCCAGGTTCTCCCCATGATATCCATGCTGTTCGTATTCGGCGTCATGGACGGCTTCACGCAGAAGGGGGAATGGTCGCTCTTCTTCACTATCACGGCAGCAATCATGTTCATAGCCGGCATTCTCGCATTCTTCCTCCTGGGGAAGGACAGGTGCCAGAAGAGGGATGACGTGAAGCTCCTCGATTCCCTTCTCTTCGGCTTTAAAAAGAGCACGATAAAGGACAACGGGAATCTCTACATCGCCCTCGCGGCATACGCGGTGAACGCACTCGCGATGCAGGTCTTCTTCCCCTACCTTATTATCTATATGCAGACATACCTCGGCTTTGCAGATACATACGTAATCATACTCGCGTTGGCCCTCGTAATGGCATCCGCAGTCTGTGTAATAGGAGGAAAGGCAGTCGACAGGATCGGAAGGATAAAAAGCAGCATCCCGATGGTCGCCCTCATGACGGCGGGCCTCATAATGATGGCGGTCGCCCGCTCGTTCGTCTTCACGATCATTGCAGGAACGGTGATGATGAGCGGCTATCTTCTTTCCACTTCCATATTCTCGAGCATGGTCAGGGACTATACCCCTCAGGGCAACGAAGGTGAAATCCAGGGAATAAGGATGATCTTCCAGGTAATGCTTCCGATGATCATCGGCCCATATATCGGGGCACTTGCAATCAAAGGCTCGAACCTGACGTACGTCGAACTCGGAGTCGAGAAGACGGTTCCGACACCTCTCATCTTCCTCCTTGCCGCCGTCGTCGAAGTCTTCACGGTAATCCCGGTCCTCGCGCTGAGGAAAAGGACGGAAGAAGTATGATTCCGCTTCCAGAATACCCGAGGCCGCAGCTGGAGAGGGAGGGAGACTGGCTCTCCCTCAACGGCGAGTGGAAGTACGAGATAACCGCTCCCGACAACAGAATAATAAAGAAGGGCAACATCCTCGTTCCATACTCTCCCGAGAGCAGGAAAAGCGGTGTCGGACACATTCTCCTTCCCGGAGAGAAGCTCTTCTACGAAAGGAACGTCGACGCACCTTTTCCCTTCAATCCGGAAGACGAGGAGATAATTCTCCACTTCGGCGCAGTAGACTACGAGGCAAAGGTCATAATCGACGGAGACGATGAGCTCGTGCACAGGGGCGGCTACCTCCCCTTCTCCGTCACGCTCGACAGGGCTTCGTTCCACCTCTGTGTCGTCGTCACGGACCCCACGGACGAGGGAGAACAGGAAAGAGGAAAACAGAAGATCAGGAGAGGCGGCATCTGGTACACGCCGCAGTCGGGAATCTGGCAGACAGTCTGGATCGAGAAGGTGAAGAAAAGACACATCACATCACTCTCCGTCACTCCCTCCCTCACGGGGTTCGCACTTACCGTGAACACGACAGAGCCGGGAAAGGGCAGGATAAACATCCTTGAAAGAGAATATGAGTTCACTTCCGGTGAGGAAAGATTCATAGAAATCGAGAATCCTCACCTCTGGACTCCTGAGGACCCGTATCTTTACACATTCACTGTCACATTCGGAGAGGACAGAGTACATTCCTACACGGGACTCAGGACATTCGGTGTCGGAGAGGATGAGAAAGGAGTGAAGAGGCTCCTTCTCAACGGAAAGCCGTACTTTCATCACGGGCTCCTGGATCAGGGCTACTACCGTGATGGCTTATATACCCCCTCGAGCGAAGAGGAGATGGTGGGTGACATAATCCTTGCAAAGAAGATGGGATTCAACACGCTCCGTAAGCACATCAAGATAGAGCCCCTGAGGTGGTACTACAACTGCGACAGACTCGGGCTTCTCGTCTGGCAGGACATGCCGTCGGGCGGCGGGAAGTACTCGGCACCGATCGTATCTCTCCCGCTCGTTCTGGGCTCTCACCTAAAAGATAACCACTACTCTCTCCTGAAGCGCAGGGACAGGGCAATGAGGAAGGAGTTCGAAGAGCATCTTATGGATATGGTCTTCCTTCTCCGGAATGCGGTTTCTGTTGCGATGTGGGTTCCGTTCAACGAGGCATGGGGACAGTTCGACAGCGTGAGAATAGGACGGATGGTCGAGAAGGCGGACCCGACGAGGACCGTGGACTATCATTCGGGATGGCTCGACCAGAAGAAAGGACCCCTCCGTAGCCTTCACGTCTACTTCCGTCCCTACCGCTTCAGAAAAGACAAACAAGGTCGCTGTGTCATCCTCACGGAGTTCGGAGGATACGGCCTCGCCATAGAGGGCCACAGATTCTCATCCGACAAATTCGAGTACAAGGGGTATAAGACAGAAAAAGAGCTCACGGATGCCGTAATCGGAATGTACCGACGTGACATATTCCCCGCAAAGGAGAAAGGACTCAGCGCGGCAATCTACACGCAGCTGAGTGATGTCGAAGACGAACTCAACGGTCTTGTCACATATGACAGGGAGGTCGTCAAGATGGACGAAAAGAGAATGAAGGAAATGGGGGATGAACTCACCCGAAGGTGACCTCTCCCCCGTATATGCATTCCTGCGGAAAATAATCAGACGTTGAACTTGAAGAAGACTATGTCTCCGTCCTGGACGACGTAGTCCTTTCCCTCGAGTCTCAGTTTTCCTGCTTCCCTTACCTTCTGCTCGCTTCCGTATTCCACGAGGTCGTTGTAGTTGTAGACTTCAGCCTTGATGAAGCCCTTCTCGAAGTCGGTGTGGATTATGCCGGCACACTGGGGAGCCTTGCTGCCCTCCCTGAATGTCCAGG
Organism: uncultured Spirochaetaceae bacterium; assembly: GCA_964527335.1. Classification (GTDB taxonomy): domain Bacteria; phylum Spirochaetota; class Spirochaetia; order Sphaerochaetales; family Sphaerochaetaceae; genus Ornithospirochaeta. Next base: position 3,925 of record CAZGNN010000029.1, read on the forward strand.
CCCTGTCCTCATCCTTACCTGCAGTGAAGAACGTTCTGAGTCCGAGTGCATGGTATGCTGCCCTCACGAGGTTATTGAGTCCCGATTCCTCGAGTCCCACGGCCTCCAGGAATTCCTTCTTCTCCTCTTCAGTCTCGAGTTCGGCAATCTCAGCCTCAATCTTGCCGCATATGACGACGACGGGTGCGTCGTTGTCATTCTTTGCGATGGCACGTACACGCTTCACGTAATCGTTATCCTCGCTGATGGCGTCCTCGTCGACGTTGCATACGTAGATGACGGGCTTGAGAGTGATTAGGTGAAGGTCATACAGGAGTGCCTTCTCCTCATCGTCGAAGCCGAGCCTGCGTGCCGGGATTCCCTCAGAGAGATTCTTCAGAAGCTTCTCATAGAGGGGAAGCATCTTCTCGTTCTCCTTGGCCTGCTCCTTGCTGATGCGCCCGAGCTTGCTCTGCTTCTGGTAGCGTTTGTCGACAGTTTCCCAGTCGGCAAGAGCGAGCTCTATGTCGATGGTCTCGATGTCATTCTCGGGATCTATCCTGTTGTTGACGTGAATGATGTCGCTGTTGTCGAAGCATCTCACGACGTGGGCGATGACACCCACTTCCTTGATGGCGCCGAGGAACCTGTTTCCGAGTCCCTCACCCTGGCTTGCACCCTTCACGAGTCCCGCGATGTCGACGAATTCGACAGTTGCCGGAACAATCCTCTCGGGAGGAATGAGGGAGACGATCTTGTCGAGTCTCTTGTCGGGAACGTTAACCATCCCGATATTCGGATCTATAGTACAGAAAGGATAGTTCGCAGCTTCGGCGGGAGCGGCTGTGACAGCAGAAAATATAGTTGACTTGCCGACGTTCGGCAGTCCCACAATACCACAATTTAAACTCATTGCTTTTCCTCGGGCTTTCATTATGCAACAAAATCATTTAAATTGCTATTATTCAGATATGGAAGAAGAACGCGTTCTCCTCATAACCACCAGGGACACAGGTGAAAACGAAAGAAGAGTCTACCTCAGGGAAGCGGAGATGAGATCTCTCATCGAAACACTGGGGCTGAGGATTGTCTACGAGAAAAGCTTCACCGTGAAGGAGGAGAACAGGACTTCGTTCTTCGGCAGCGGCCAGGTTGAGGAGATAAGAGAAATCGCACTCGGGTGCGATGCAACGGATGTCATCGTCGACGCGTTCCTCTCACCCAGGCAGGAGATGAAGATCGAGGAGGAAGTGGGACTTCCGGTCTCCGACAGGGAGGCCGTAATCCTCTCCATATTCCGCCGTAACGCACACTCGAAGGAAGCCCGGCTCCAGACGCTGAAGGCGGAAGCCGTCTACCAGAAACCGCGCCTCATATTCCGGGAAGCCAACTACTCACAGCAGCGAGGAGGCGTCAGAGGCGCCAAGGGAGAGGGAGAGAAGGCGATAGAACTACAGAGGCGTACTATCGAGCGCCAGATTGTCTCACTCGACAGCCAGATAAGGGAAATCAGGAAGATAAGGGAGACCCAGCACCGCAAAAGGGACCGCAGCGGGGTATTCTCGTTCGCACTCACGGGCTACACGAATGCCGGAAAGACCACGATTCTCAATTCCCTGACGAAGAATGCACCCGAAGCCGAGGATAAGCTCTTCGCAACACTCGACACCACCTCCAGACTGATTACGCTCCCGACAGGAAGAAAGGCAGTACTCTCGGACACGGTCGGCTTCATCCGTAATCTGCCGCCGTCTCTCATCGAGGCATTCTCCTCGACGCTCGAGGAGGCACTCTCCGCTGACGCCGTAATCATAGTATGTGACTGCTCGCACCCCGATGCCGCGGAGTGCTACAGGACAACCCTCGACACCCTCACTTCCCTCGGAGCCGCCGAGAGGATTCGGCTTGTCGTAATCAACAAGATAGATTCCCCATATGATGACATATCACTATCGTACCTGAGAAGTACGGGGTACCCCACAGTCGAGACAAGCTTCCGTGACGGAAAAGGACGCGACGAACTTCTTGCGGCCATTGACAGTATAGTCGGGGAAGAATACATCACGCTCGAGCTTCTCCTTCCCTACTCGTCCCCGCTCTTCTCGTCCCTCAGCCGTGACAACGAAGTAAAAAGCACGGAATACAGGGAGGACGGAATACTCGTGACAGCAGAAGTTTCAAAGAGCGAAAAGGAAAGATACCTTCCATACATCCATAAAAATTGAGGTCCCGTTTCCGAGACCCCAGATTACACTTTTTCCGGTGATTACAATCAGAATGTGTAGACAGCTCCGAGTACGCCGTAGAAAGCGAAGTTGCCGTTGACAGAATCAGCAAATACCATGCCGTAACCGCCACCGAGCTTGAGGAACATTGATACAGGAACCTTGTTGAATGTATATTCAGCACCGACAGTCCAGATTGCATCAAGTCCGAGAGAACCGCTCTGAACGTTGAGACCTACGAGAGGACCTGTTGTGAGAGAGATTGTCTGCTTTGATGAACCAGCCTTGAAGTTGATGTCATAGAAATCATAGAAAGCGCCTACATCTCCCGAGAAGATGAAGTTGCTGTTTCTGATTGCAACACCGACGTTAGCCTGAACGTCAAACTTGCCCATGCCGTACTTGACAGCGACACCGCTGTTTGTTCCGAGACCGATACCGAGTGAGAAAGCGTTCTTCTTTGATGTACCTGATGTGCTTTCTGCAGAAAGTGAGCAGAGAGCGAGTGCAACGACGAGAACTATAGCAATGATTTTCTTGTTCATTTCATTTCTCCGTTTAAATAAAGATTTTTGATGACAATATAGTCGTACAAAAAACGTTTTTTGAAAAGTCTTAAGCTTGTTTTTCTTATTTTCTTCATGTGCTATCATCGGGGAAACCGACCGGTATATGGAGGGAGAAATGCCACAGCTGTACTGTATGGAAAATGATGAACTGGTAACTCTTCTCGGACTCGAGAAACCCTTTCAGGCGAAAATCGTCAGGTCCTTCCTCGACAGGGGCGTGACGGACTTCGGACGTATGACATCACTTCCGAAGGCTGTGAGGGAGAGGCTCTCGGCTCTCTACCCATCCGCACTCTCTTCCACAGTCAGGGAAAGATTCGACGGAGAGGACGCCGTGAAGCTTGCGCTCGAACTCGAGGACGGAGCTCTCATCGAATGCGTGAGGCTGTCTGACGGCACCGGCCGCTATACGGCATGTCTCTCGTCAGAGGTGGGATGCGCGATGGGATGCGCCTTCTGCGCAACCGGCACCATGGGTCTGAGGCGCAACCTCAAAGCCGGAGAGATAGTCGAGGAATACATACAGCTCGAGAAACTCGGAGAGCACATAACACACATAGTATTCATGGGGATGGGGGAACCGCTTGCAAATTTCACGGAGGTTATGCGGGCGATTACGGAACTGCACAGAGAAGACGGATTAAATATATCATATAGGAGAATAACCATCTCGACATGCGGCCTGGTACCGGGCATAAAAAGACTGGGCGAGCTGAATCTTCCCGTACGTCTTGCCGTCTCTCTGGTGTCTGCATCGAACGATCTGAGATCATCGGTGATGAAGGTCAACAGGAACTATCCCCTCTCAGAGCTCAAGAAGGCACTCGTGGCGTTCCAGCATAAGAACGACAAGCGTATCACTCTGGAGTATTGTCTCCTCGGAGGACTCAATACGACGAAGGAAAGCGCCGAACAGCTGAAGGAGTTCACAAAGGGGCTTGATGTACTCGTGAATCTCATAAGATGGAACCCGATTCCGTCCCTCCCGTTCACCTCACCGAGTGAAAGGGAAGTCAGGGAATTCACATCGGAGCTTCACAGAATGGGTATCTCCTATACCATAAGGAGGAGCAAGGGACAGGACAGAAAAGCGGCCTGCGGAATGCTCGTTACAGAGACCACCTCCCAGTAGTTGTCCACTTCTGTCTCAGATTTTGTCTACAGACAGAAAGCATTCGGATGATTACAATTACAAGCATGAAAAACAGTGTCACCAACCAGATCCTCGGAGCAAACGTAAGGAAACTTAGAGAAGAACGGGGATGGACACAGGCAGAGTTGTCCAGGCGCACAGGAATCGACACGAAATCAATCTCAAGATACGAAAACGGACAGAGTTTTCCGTCGGCGGAGCTCATCGACAAGATAGCTCTGGCCTTCGGCGTCAAAGTCAGTGTTCTCTTCGAAGAGGAGGACAGGACGGACGACAGGAAAGTGGAAGTGACAGCAGAGAATATCGGGAAACTTTCGGCCGGCATACTCGAAAAGCACAGCACGCTCTACATAAACAATGTCGTGAATGAGATCGAGGATCTCTTCAACCAGATGGAGAACGGGAACAGGTAACCGTTACACTTCCCGATGAGAATTCAGGCCCCGCTTCACGCAGGGCCTGTTCTTGTATGCTTATTTTTCGAGGATAGCCTTGATTCTTCTGACACCCGCGGAAGATGACTGTTCCTTGACGATCTTGAAGTGACCGAGCTGGGATGTGTGCTCGACATGCGGTCCGCCGCATACCTCTATCGAGAAGTCGCCGATCGAGTAGACCTTTACCTTCTCGCCGTACTTGGCATCGAACTGTGCTGCAGCACCCTTTGCCCTTGCCTCGTCGAGAGTCATCGTCTCGCAGACGACCGGAAGGTCCTTCTGGATCTGCTCGTTGACGAGGTCCTCGACGGCCTTGAGCTCTTCCTTTGTCAGAGCCTGCGGATGGTTGAAGTCGAATCTGAGTCTCTCTGCCGTGATGTTGGAGCCCAGCTGCTTCACGTAGCCGCCGAGTACGACACAGAGTGCCTTGTGAAGAAGATGCGTTGCAGTGTGGAGAGCTGTGGTTGCCTCGCTGTGATCTGCAAGACCTCCCTTGAACTGCTGCTCGGCACCGGCACGCGAAATCTCCTGGTGCTTCTCGAAGGCAGCCTTGAAACCTTCCCTGTCGACTGTGAAGCCGTGTTCCTTTGCAAGCTCCTCGGTGAGTTCGATCGGGAAGCCGTATGTGTCATAGAGCTTGAATGCGATTCTTCCGCCGATTACCCTGCTGTTGCCCTTCATGAGGTTGGGAAGCATCTTCTCGAATTCCTTCTCGCCGTTCGTGATGGTCTTGCTGAACTTCTCCTCTTCCTTCTCGAGTTCGTCGAAGATGAAGTCCTTATGCTCGAGGAGTTCCGGATACGGTTCGCCGTAGAGGTCGAGAACGACCTGGGCAAGCTTCGAGAGGAAATATGATTCGATTCCCAGTTTCTTTCCGTGTCTTACGGCTCTTCTGATGAGACGGCGGAGAATATAGCCCTGTCCCACATTGCCCGGTGCCATACCCTTCTGGTCGCCGAGGATGAAGACGGAAGTTCTCACGTGGTCCGAGATGATACGGATCGAGATGTCATCCTCTTCGTTTTCGCCGTACTTCTTGCCCGAAAGTCCTTCGATGGCCCTGATGATGGGCTGGAAGACTTCAGTCTCGTAGACGCTCTTCTTGCCCTGGAGGATTGCTATCGTTCTCTCGATTCCCATACCGGTGTCGATACATTTTCTCTCCATCTCATGGAATGTGCCGTCCTTCTCCTTGCGGTACTGCATGAAGACGTCGTTCCAGATTTCGAAGTACTTGCCGCAGTGGCATCCCGGCTTGCAGTCGGGTCCGCACTTCTCGCGTCCCGTGTCGATGAACATCTCGCTGTCGGGTCCGCAGGGTCCTGTCTCGCCTGCCGGTCCCCACCAGTTGTCTTCCCTGGGCATGAAGTAGATTCTCTCCTCGGGAATGCCGAGGCTCTTCCACTTCTCTGCAGCCTCATTGTCTCTCGGAACGGATTCGTCACCTGCGAATACCGTTACGGAGAGCTTATCGACGGGAATGCCGAGAACCTGGGTCATGAACTCGAAGGAGTAGCCGATCATCTCGGTCTTCGTGTATGCTCCGAGGGACCAGTTACCGAGCATCTCGAAGAATGTGAGATGGTTCGGGTCACCGACGGAGTCGATGTCTCCCGTGCGGATACACTTCTGATAGTCACAGAGGCGGTTTCCTGCCGGGTGTTCCTCTCCAAGGAGGTACGGTACAAGGGGATGCATGCCTGCCGTCGTGAAGAGGACGGTCGGGTCATTCTCGGGAATGAGTGATGCACCCGAAATCTGCTTGTGTCCCTTGGAGACGAAGAAGTCGATATACTTTTTTCTCAGTTCGTTGGCTGTAATTGGTTTCATAATGATTTCCTTCTGAACAAATTAAGGAGATGTTATTCTCCCTCTCCCATAACGTCAAGCCTTATCGGGATTATCGAGAAGGGAGAAGAGGTCAGGCTGGGAGGAATCCTCAGTGTGTGTCTTTCTTCTGTGAGAAGAAGGAAAAAGAGCTTTCAGCTCCCTCACCCTCCTGATTACCATAGCTCCGCTCTGTGCCCTCTCACCGCACCACGAGTAGTTCGGGTTCTCCACGGCGGAAGAGGAAAGCGCACACTTACGCCCTGTTTTGAGTGCGGCGTCGAAGACAGCCCACCCCGGGCCCCCGTCCTTCTCCTCAGCCATGTAGTATGCATCTGCAAAGGATGACAGAAAGCGGTTACGGAGCACCACGTGCCACTTCTCCCTCTTCGTGTAGGGAGAGAACTGGGACACAAGAAGCCCCCTGCTGTAGATGTTCTCCATGAGCGACAATAGATTCTCGTTGGGGCACTTCGAGAGCTCGGAAGAGAGAACGGCCACTGTCTTTCCCCCTTCCTTCAGGGCAACGGACAGTGCGTACGGCCCGAGTCCCGAGTCGAACGGGGCGACAACACTCCAGCCGTTCTTCACGCTCTCCAGAACGCATTCGGCAGTATCCTGCCGGCCCTGGAGGGAGGGCATGACGGCACCGAGGAAGCAGAGCTTCTTCCCGTCGAGAAGCGATGTGTCACCTGCAAGGTAGAGGAAGTGAACGGTTGAATCCGGCGACGAATATTCCGTGATGGAAAAGGGAATGCGGCAGGAATCGAAGGAGGAGCGGACATCACGCCAGAGCGAATTGAACGCAGTCTCCTCCTCTGCACTCTCTGTGAACTCCCTTGTGTATGATGCAAACGGAGATGACCAGTCGGCATTGAGGGATGTAAGTACAGACCAGGCCTTCTCCTCGTCTCCGCCGTAGAACGCAGTCAGAGCCGTGTATGCCACGGCCTTCTCGCGGATGAGTCTATCGTCCACTTTTCGCCTCCAGGAGAATGTAGAGAAGATCCGAGTACGGGGTCTTCAGGCCGTGCTTCTTCGCCTTTGCACTGAGGGTTCCGCAGAACCATCTGTTCTCTGTCTTCCGTCCGGCAAGGACATCGTCACACATGCTGCTACGGCCCCGCGGCGGAAGCGACATGTTGAACTTTATCATGCTCTCGACTTCGTCCTGCCCTATTGTGATGCCTTCTCTGGACGCGACAGTCTGGACTTCCCTCGCGACAAGTCTCACAGCCCTGAGAAGATTCTCAGACGCCATGAATGTGCCGTAGTCGTACTCCATGAGCGCAGTGAGGGTATTGAAACATGTGTTCGACATGTACTTTATCCACTGGTCGTGTCTGATGTCACCTGAGACAC
>CAZGNN010000030.1:0-11444 GCA_964527335.1 uncultured Spirochaetaceae bacterium
GAGAAATTATCACAGAGGTCATGCATGGAGTAAAGACGTCAATCGGGGGCAAAAAAAGAGAAGAGCCTTTTGAGCTCTTCTCGTTGTGACTGTCAGAAGACGGGGTAGAGTGAGTAGTCGTAAGTATTTGTCTTACCGTCCTTACTCATATATATCTTGTATTTTCCGGAGGTCTTGCTGATTACATCCAGCTGTTCCGGGAATGTTATCGTTGCTGTTCCCTGTCCGTACGGCAGCGTGAGTAAGATTGTTCCGCTTCCGCCGTAGGCGACGTACTTGAGATGGTCTGTTCCGAGGTATCCCTGCTTGTTCCATTCTCCGCCGTCGACAGCCCAGAGTTTGAGATCTGATGTAGTCTTTATCTTCACTTCTCCCGTTGAAGAGTTACCGATGTTCGTCTCGCTTATCGAGAGAGAACCGGCACTCTGGGATGTGCTCTTCGGAGAGGTGATGCTGACACCGTTGCCTTCGTATTTATATGCTGAAAGAGCCCACCAGTCGCCTCCGCTCTTGCTGTCCGCAGCTGTGATGTTTGTCTTGAGGTAGGATGAGACAAGGCTCATCAGTGTCTCCGGAGTGAGTGTGTTGTATGCTGTGACCGTCTTCTGTGTCGTATGACCGGAAGTTGATGTTACAGTGAATGTGACACTGCCGTTCTTGAGAACCGTGATGTTGCCTTCTCCGTCAACCGTTGCGACTGACTCGTCGGATGAGGAGTATGTCAGACTCTGGATGGTTGCATCGTACGGGAGGACGTGGGTCTTGATGGAGAGACCTTCCGTTCCGACTGCGATGTAGTCGGAGAGTGTGAATGCCTCGACTCCCGTGTCCTCGACTGCGACGACTCTGAAGTAGATTGTCGCACTGGACTTCTTGCCCGTGCTGTCCGTAGCGACAAGCGTGAGTGCGTTGCTGTCTGCATCCATATCCTGGACCTGAGGCATGTCGGAGGAGAGTTCAACCGATGTTCCCTTCTTCACGAACTTGCCGTTGACATACCACTCTGTAGATACCGCGCCTTCGATTGCAGGTACCGAGAGTACTGCTGTCTTGGAAGGTGTTACGGTTATGTCTTCCGGAGCCGGGTCTTCGCCTTCATTTATCTGAAGCTTGAGGCTGTCCATATTCGGCTGTACGAGTGTGATTGTCGGCACAACAGGTGTGTAGGAATCAGAGAGGGCGCTGAATGCGCTGTCGAGATTGAGCTCCGCTGTGGACTCCTTAGTCTTTGCCTTCACCTTGTAGCTGTAGCTGCAGCCTGCCGTGATGTCTTTGTCTTCATAGGAAGCTTCAGTCGTCTCTGCAAGGAATGCTGCATCTGCTCCGTCAACACTTCTCCAGATTTCATAGCTTGTAGCCCATTCGGCCTCGTTCCAGCTTACGGAGATGAAGCTCTGTGCCGTCTCGCTGTCCTTCTCTGTCGTTATGATGACGGACGGGGTTGCAAGCGTGACTGTGATGGTTCCGAGTTCCTTCACGGCCTTTTCGCCGTTCTTCATGCTGTCTGTCGAACTGACGGAGATTGATGCCTTTCCGGGCTTGTTGCCGAAGAAGAGTACATCGTTACCCATCTGTGTGAGTGTGAGGGTATCAGTGTTGTCAGTTGCCCATTCGACAGTGCTGACTGTTGCATTTGCAGGTTCGACCTCTGCAGAGAGGGAGAGCTTTCCGTTGTAGACGAGTGTCGTCGTATCGGGAGTGTCTGCATCGATGCCGGTGACGAATACCTTTGTCGTTATATATGAAGAGCTCTTCGATGTCTTCTTTCCTCTCTTTGTGATACCGATGACGTCTGCTCTGTACTTGTGACCTGATGTGAGTCCTGTGAATGTATAGGAGAGTGTATTGACGTCGTCTTCGAGAGTGCCGTCGAGTGTTGCGGAACCTACATTCTTCTTGTCTGTCTCGTCGTAGAGCGAGATGGAGACTGACTTGTAGAGCTGGTTACCGCTGCTGCCGCGACCTGTGACCGTGAGGAGTGCTGTCGTGTCGGGGTCACTCTCTCCTGTGGAGAGTGTGAAGTAGACTGCGTTGGCATTTGACGGAGCATTCGAGGGAGTGATTTTGAATGTATCGGTATCATTCTCGTCGGCAACGGAGATCTGGCCGGCATATACGTTGTATGTGGCAAAGCCGAGTTCCATCACGAGTTCATCCTCGACCTTCATCTTGAAGAAGCCCTGGAAGCCGTCAGATACCGCGATGTCGTCTGCAATGAATGTGTAGCTTGTATCTTCGATCTTTGCTGTCTGGGGTGCCGTGAGGAGCGTATCGGTATAGGTTCCGTCCTCGTTCTGCTCCCTCCTGTAGAACTCGAATGTGAATGCACCCGTGTTGTACATATCCTTGAAGTAGCCTGTCGTGCTGATTGCCTCGCTCCAGTCGAATGTTACGGAAACGGTACCCGTTCCCTCGTCCTCGACTGCCTCGAGCTGGACTGTAGCCGTGTTGTCGGTGTTGGCGCTTACCGTGATGCTGCCGTCTCCTTCGCTTACCTTCTTTCCCTTGAGTGTACCCGTTACGGTGATGTAGTAGGATCCGACCTGTACCTTGTCGAAGCTGATGCTCTCACCGCTGCTCTCTGCCGTGTATGTGAGTGAAGAGTCACTGACACCTGTAAGTGTTGCGCTGTAGCTGTCTGCAGCCTGGAATGATGACGGTGTGATTGTTCTTGTTCTCGAGCGGTCGTTGATTGAAAGGTTGACGCTCACTGTCTGAGGGCCAGTAAGGCTTATCTCGCAGCTCACCATCAGAATTACAAGGATTAAGGCCAGAAGCCACTTTGTTTTCCTCATTATGTATTACTCCCTTTTGAGTTGAATTCAGTTATATAAAAATTGTACGTTTCTTAAACGCACAGGCGACAATATCGGGAAAAAGAAGGGAGAAGGTCAAGAGGAAAAATGACACATATGAAAGATATGCCCGAAAAATACATAAAGAGGTATTTTACGGGCTTTATTTGTTGTTTTTCAAAAAGTTACAGAATGAATATCAGAGGCTGTCGCCGGCGTTGTTGACGAGTATGACAGTGCCGATTATGTAGAGGAAAGGTGACAGAATTGCCGACCATATCCTGTCGAAGAGACAGAAGTAGTTTCCTGCGCAGAGAAGTATGAAGGCAATCGAGCGCTTTATGTTGAGCGATGTCTTGTCCTTGACGGCCATGACGATGAAAGTCGTCACTGTCGTGATGTAGACGATTGCTATTCCCGCCTGAAGATATGCGTCATAGACGGATGAGGTTATCGTCGTGACTCCCCTGTATGAAGATACCGGAATCAGGGCTGAGATGAAGAACGGAATCGCCAGAAATACGAAGTTGTAGAGGCTTATGTGGGATGACGAGAAGCCGAAGTACCTCAGTGACGATAAAAGGAAGAGGCAGGCCGTTGCCGCTATCGAGAAGCGCTGGAGTACGAGAAGCTGGAACGGGTACTCGAAATAGTAGCCGAGAGAGTAGAGCGCATCGGTGACGATGAGACTTGCCTGTAGTGCGACGACCGTGAAGAGAAGGGGGAGAATCTCTCCGTCCTGGCTGTGGAGCTTGTGCTTTATGAGAAGCGCAGCCTGGGGAAGAATCGAGCAGATGAGAACGACGAGGAACGGTCCGTACTTCACGGCCGGTGCCAGTAGTCCGCCGACGCCTTCCGTCTGACCTGCCCTTATGAGGACATTGATGAGTCCGAATGCGTAGAGCACACAGATTATTATCTGGACAAGAAGCTGATAGAGTATGTATTTCCTGTTCTGTGTCTGCATGTCAGATTGTGTCCCTTACCGGTACCGTGATGTCGGTCTTCGTCCTTACTGCAATGATGCCGGATGCCATGCTGATCAGCGTGATGTCAATCATTGACGAGAGTGCGTTCAGGAACGGTATTACAGATATTACAGCAGCCTCCGCGCCGTATACATTGATGTTCAGAAGCTTGAAGAGAACTATCACAATGAGTGCCGTTTCGCTTCCGGAAGCCATCGATGAGAGAAGGCTGAGGAGAACTGTCACAAGTGCGATGAGCAGTGCTGAAGCTAATGTAACTTCGGCTCCGAGTGATGAGAGAATGGAGAGAACCGTGACTGTCGAGACGAAGCACGTTCCGCCGCGTGTTATGACGATTCCGAACGGCGTCGATGTCGATACTATCCTCTTCTGCACTCCCATGCTGTTCCTGCTTATCGCCCCGTTCTGGAGGGACGAGAAGAATATGTTGCCGCTGACGAATGCGAATACGATTGACGGGAATACCTTCCAGAGTACCTCATAGGGGTTCTTTCTGAAGCCTGTGAAGATTGCGTAGAGAAGCGGAAGAACCAGAAGGAGCATTATAAGTGATGCCCCTGCCGTTCTGAGGAAGAAGGACGGAGCAACGAATGCAGTTTTCTCTCTCCAGAGCGAGATGAAGAAGTCCGTTCCCCGGATATAGACATAGAACGCACCGAAGTAGGTTATGCATCTTCCGATTCTGTACATTGCCTCCGATAGCGAATTGAAAACGGTATAGGCGGGTCGGATTATGTCCGATGACGGCGTTATTGCCATTCCTGTAATCAGGGCAAGGAGAACCATAGGGAGGAAGATCGAGTTCATCGAAGAGAGGATTCCGGTCACATCGATTGCTTCGGCATGGGCGTTGTAGAGCGCGACGTAGTCACCGCCGGCAGATGCCGTGACGGGGAACGTGAGCGAGAAAGCCTTCTCTACGAGTATTCCGAGAAGCGCCAGTACCACAGAAGATGCCAGTGCCCAGATGATGTTGACTGCGACTGCCTTTCTTCCGAGCCTGTCCTTTCTGAGCGACGCCACTCCCGAGGAGAGTGTTATGAAGGAAACCGGGATGAATATGAATACTCCTGCTGCCGTAAGATATTCAGAAGCATAATGCACGGCAGTGTAGACAGCCGACGACTGGGGAAATGCGAATGCTGTTGCTCCCGCCATCAGCAGGGCTGCCAGATATGTAAGCCAGGTTTCCATAACTGAAATTCTAGTCCTCCTAGTTATTTAAGGTCAATCATCCTTTCAGAAGTGCCGAGAGCCTGTAGCCGGAATTGAACTCCCTCTCGAGCAGTGTACGGGCGAATGTATCGACATCCTTAGGTTTCCTGTCACTCGATGCTGCATAGGAGAGTGTACACACGAGGATTGTCTTCTGCATGCTTTCCTTGTTGTACCATACGACGTCCTGGTACTCGTTGCATCCCGTGAGATTCATGACGCTGTCGTCGTTGAGAAGACAGGAGAACATCTCGAGTGGTGTCGAATCGACCATATCGTCCCTGATGAGCATCGTTGCAGAGATGAAGAGTGCAGCCTCGTGCATGAGCTCCCTTCTCTGGTTATCAGAGAGGCAGAGTTCGTCGAGAGTCTCTCTGAAGAACTCACCGAGCATCAGCGAATCCGATGCCGTCATGAGTGACTTCGGAGTCGTGTCTGAGCTGAACGGGATGAGAGCAAGCGATGCCGCTATCATGACGGGAAGCGTGTTGTCGACGCTTGACCATGACGGGAACACCTTCGGTCCCTTTGCTCCGAATGATTTTCCGATGAAGCGTATGAACTTGATCACAGGCTGGGGTGCGACATCCTTCGGTGCCAGACCCAGCTGTCCCTTCGTCGCCTCCTCCATCGAGGAATATGCCTCATAGAGAAGAGAGTAGGCTTCGGCGAGGATGAGTAGAAGCTCTCTCTCGTTCTCCTTGTCTGCCTTTCCGTGAACGAGGCGCGTGATGAGGGAGAGTGTCGATTCCCGTCTCAATGCATCCATTGCCTTATATACCGGCTTGAGCTTCAGAAGTGAGAGGGCCTTCTCGAAGTCCCTTATTCCCTTTGTCCCGTACTCCTCGTAGAGCATTCTTATGTAGCCGTCGGTGTCCTCGACTTCCCTTATGTTCCAGAATACCTTCGATTCATATCCGTTGAGGGAGAACGAGTAGCCTTCGAACATGTTCATGGACGGAACGATGTATGTCAGTCCGTCCTGGAAGGAGTCCATCAGACAGAAGTTGTTCGAACCGTAGCTCAGTCCCAGGTTCTGCGAGAGCGTGACGGTCTCTGTCTTTCTCTCGTCCCCGTTCTTCTTCAGCTTCGGTGCAGATACGTTTATGCTTCCCTCGACTGCCTCATAGCGGTTGTTGACGAGAACGAGTGTTCTCTCCCTTCCGGCACCGTTGACATATGCAAAGACGGATTCCTCCGTGTTGCCGTCGCGGTTGATGCAGTCGTAGAGATTGAAGTTGTCGACATTGGCGAAGAGGTAGCGCTTTCTGAAGAGCGGAAAGATTCTTCTCTCGTGCTCGTCGATGAGCCACTGGTTGGGCTTCTCGTTGTAGTAGGCTCTCTGGTATTCCATGCCGTACTTTTCCCTGTATCCCTCTATCTGGCCGTGACCGATCATCGGGAGACCGGGGAGGGTTGCAAGGAGAGTGCAGACACCGAAGTATCTGTCATCGGAGCCGAACTGTGCGATAGCCGTATCTTCATCGGGGTTGTTCATGAAGTTGACGTAGCGTTTGAGAATCTCGGGTTCGAATACGAGTGTGTTCTTGATGGAATCCCTGTACTTCTTGTTCTCCTGGTTCTTCAGCATGTTCATGAATGCCGAGTTGTAGACCCTGTGCATGCCGAGCGTTCTCACGAAGTAGCCTTCCATCATCCAGAATGCCTCTGCAAGAAGCAGTGTGTCAGGAGCCTCGACGGCGACCCTGTCGACGACTTCTCTCCAGAACTCCTCTGGAATGCGGGCGTTGAACTCCCTCTCGTCGAGTGCGTGTTCGCTTCGTCCCGGAATGTCTCCGCCTTCTCCCGGCTTGGGGTACCAGAGTCTCTCGATGTGGCGCTTTGCAAGCGTCATCGCGGCATCGAAGCGGATGATCGGGAAGTTCTTGGCAACGTGGATTATCTTCTGTATGACAGCCTCTCTCGTTGCGGGATTGAGATAATCGAGCTGTGCAGTGTCGTTCCAGGGCATCGTTGTGCCGTCATTGCCGTGGAAGACGTATTTCGTCTCACCTGTATGGCGGTTCCTCATGCGGAACGTGACGGCGGCGTCTGTCCTGTCGTAGTAGTGGTCCTCGATCTTGACTTCCCAGTAGGGATTCGTGGAAAGATCCGGGCCGTTGTATGTGTATGACGGGAACGGGGGATAGTCCTGGCTTATGAAGTAGTCGGGGTGCTCGTAGACCCAGTTGCCGTCGATACCTGTATGGTTCGGAACCATGTCGGAAGCGAGCCGGATTCCTCTCTTCTGACAGCGCTCCTTGAGGTTATATACGGCTTCCCATCCTCCGATGGATGGTGAGATGTCATAGTCCTTCAGCGAGTATGCCGAAGCGACGGCATCGGGGTTGCCGCAGAGATGCTTTATCTCGGCCGATGCTGTACTTCTCTCCCAGAGTCCGATGAGCCAGAGCGCGGTTATTCCCCTGTGCTGCATGGTGTCGAGTTCCTCGTCGG
Organism: uncultured Spirochaetaceae bacterium; assembly: GCA_964527335.1. Taxonomy (GTDB): domain Bacteria; phylum Spirochaetota; class Spirochaetia; order Sphaerochaetales; family Sphaerochaetaceae; genus Ornithospirochaeta. Next base: position 7,457 of record CAZGNN010000030.1, read on the forward strand.
GAATCTGGTCAAGCGACGTGATGGGCCGGCCGTATGCCTTCGAGAGCTGGTCGAGCCAGACGAGTGTTGATTTTGCAATCATGACGACGCAGGGCATCCAGTTGGAGTCGGAGGAGAATGCCTCGTATTCGTTGAGCTCGGAAGAGTAGTCCATGACAGGGACGTTGACGGGACCGCCGGGGCCCGGGCCTCCTCTGTCCTTCTGTTCCTCGTTGATGTAGTCGATTGATGACTTGAGCATCCTCACGAAGGATTCGGGAAGCATGTCCGACCATTCGCGGAGAATGTACTGGAGCTGGTCGATGAGTGAATCGGGATAGAGACGTGCAGGCATGCAGAGGAATGTGAACACATCCTCCGTGTTGGGTTCACCGTTTCTGAGGTCGTCCTTCTCGAATGATGAGAGAACTGACGAGAGTGCCCTGAATGATGACGGCAGAGTCAGATTCTCGGGAGCGACGAAGGGGCGTGCGGCACTCACAAGGGCCCTGTTCTGGAGGATTACCTGATGGATGAAGTATCCTCTCATGTCCTCTTCGACTGTCCTGTCGTCTTCGATTTCTGTCGGGAACTCTCCCGCGTAGAACTCGAGGGCCTCCCTGAGTTCCGTGTTGCTTTCCACTGTCTGGATGCGGCGGCGGAAGAAATCCCTGTTCTCGTCTCCGAGAAGGTATGTGAGGATTATCTGGTAAACGTAGTGGAGGGTGGCTCCTGCATTGAGCTTTCCGGCCGAGACGGCGGTGAAGTCTCCGCCCCTCTTCTTCATTTCCTGATTGTATCTGAAGCTGAGAGATGCGGCTTCCTGATAGAACGAGCCAGGTCCTGCGTCTGTCTGAAAGACAGGTTTGTCATATGAAATCAGATTGCGTGTGATCTTTGCGATTCTGAGGTCTCGGTTGGTCATACTCTTTCCCCTTGAGCGGTTATTCTTGGGTATTTTAACATACCTAGAACAGTATAACCTCACCAAAGGGAGAAAAAAATGTCGAATATTATGATTTCCATGTCTTTTCGGTGGATTTGAGGGGCCATTCCCTTTTGATTTCATCAAAGAGACGGGAAAGCGTGATCATTTCGTCCTTCGTGAAGGGTGATGTGACGTAGAGACTGACGTCCCCGTGTACAGGTCTCCCGATACCAATCCTCAGGCGGTAGAAATCTTCCTTCCCGAGTCTGTCACGTATGCTCTTGAGACCGTTGTGACCCTTCGTTCCGCCGCCCTTCTGCAGCTTCGCTTCGCCGAGCGTGAGTTCGAGGTCGTCGTGGATGACGATTATCTCATCGCTCTTGAGTTTGAAGAAGGACGCGCATTCGCTCACGGCAGTACCGGAGAGATTCATGTACGTCAGGGGCTTCATTATCTTGAGGTCCCCGTCCGTGAAGTAGAAGGAGTGGAACTTCGAGAGGCAGTTCTTCCCCGGGTACAGCGCATCGCAGAGGAGGAACCCCGCATTGTGTCTTGTCTTCTCATATTCCTTTCCGGGATTACCCAGAAAGACGGCACACTTGATCATCTTGTCTTTTCAACTCCTTTCTTAGGGCATTCTGCGTTATGAGGACAGACAGAGCACTTCGGCGACAGCGGCGTGCATATGCTCTGCCCGTAGCGTACGAAGAGCTCGTTGATCTCTATCCAGAAGCGCACGGGAAGGATTTTCTCGAGGGCCTTCTCGGTCTCCTCGGGAGTCTTCTCCTCCGTCCACCCCAGCCGTGTGGAAATCTCGTGAACATGGCAGTCGACACAGATGGCCGGACGGCTGAAACTCAGGTTGAGAACAAGATTTGCCGTCTTCGTGCCGACTCCCGGAAGCGACATCAGAGAGTCGCGGTCGGAGGGTACGACGCCACAATGATCCTCGACTATGATTCTTGCGATTTCCTTTAGTTGTTCTCCCTTACGAAGGTAGAAACCGCAGGGTTTTATCAGATTCTGTATCTTTTCGACGGAAAGAGGATACAGTTCCTTTACAGTCGGTGCTGCCTCAAGAAGTCTCCTTGATGCCTCCAGAGTGACCCTGTCCTGGGTCCTGAGTGATATGACTGTGGAGACGAGAATGCGGTACGGGGCATTGTCCTCTGCCGCTATGACGCCGACAGCGGGGATTGGAAAGCCGATGGAATCGAGCTTTTCCGTAAAGGAACGGAAGAGATTTTCAACGTATTTTTCGCTTAACATTTTTCCTCTTGTTGTCAGTATCCTCTCAAAAGACTATCATCACGCTATGATTGTTGTACTTAAGAAGGGTATTACCTTACAGGAAAAAGATAAAGTCGTCGAGTTTCTCAAGGGACAGGGTTTCATAGTCCGTGAAATCGTCGGCGAGAACGAGACAGTGCTCGGCGCTGTCGGAACTCATACAATCGACCCGAGAAATGTCGAACTCTTCCCCGGCGTCAATAACGTCATCCCCATTTCGAAGCCTTATAAGCTCGCGTCGCGTGAACTCAAGAAGGAGGACACGATTGTCCGCGTAAAGGGGGTTTCAATCGGCGGCAACAGGATAAGCGTCATGGCTGGTCCCTGTGCCATCGAGTCATATGACCAGATAATGACTATAGCAGAGAAGGTAAGGGAAGCGGGAGCCGTCATCCTCCGCGGAGGTGCCTTCAAGCCGCGCACTTCGCCCTATTCATTCCAGGGCCTCGGAGAGGAGGGCCTCAAGCTTCTGAGGGGGGCAGGCGATGCATTCGACATGCCTGTTGTCTCAGAAGTCGTCTCCCCGACGGACGTAGACCTCATGGCGGAATATGTCGACATAATGCAGATCGGTGCGAGAAACATGCAGAACTTCGAGCTTCTGAAGGCTGTCGGAAAGAAGGGCATGCCTGTTCTACTCAAGCGCGGTCTTGCCGCAACGATTGAAGAGTGGCTCATGGCTGCCGAATACCTCATGTCGAGCGGAACGGACAAGGTAATCCTCTGCGAGAGAGGTATAAGGACATTCGAGAAGATGACGAGGAACACGCTCGACTGCTCTGCCATCCCTGCTGTCCACAAGCTCAGCCATCTTCCTGTAATCGGAGACCCGTCACATGCAACGGGAATCAGGGATATGGTATCTCCGATGAGCCTTGCGCTCCTCGTATCGGGCGCTTCGGGAATCGAAGTCGAAGTACATAACCATCCCGAGAAGGCGCTCTCCGACGGACCGCAGTCACTCTATCCCGAGCAGTTCGAGAAGCTCATGAGAGATATTCAGGCAATTGCTCCCGTCATCGGAAAGACACTCGAGAAGATTCCACGCCGTATTCCCTCATCCATCACTGATGCTTCGGCGACAAAGGAGACAACAGGCGAGATAAAGGAACCCGTCGTGGCATTCCAGGGAGAGAGAGGAGCCTTCAGTGAGCTTGCCGCAAGGAGATTCTTCTCCGAAGACGTCAAGGTCCTTCCATGCCACTCATTCAAGGACACGTTCGATGCCATCTCCGACAGCTCGGCAACATTCGGCGTCATTCCTATCGAGAACGCACTCGGCGGTGCCGTCTACGATCCTCTTGACCTCATCAAGATACACAGCGAGCTCACAGTTGTCGGCGAGACACAGGTCAGGGTCGTACATAACCTCATAGGTTTCCCCGGCGTGAAGGAAGAGGAGATAAAGAAGATCTACTCCCATCCGCAGGCACTTGCACAGTGCAAGGAATTCCTCGAGAAGCACTTCCCCGATGCAGAAATCATCCCGTTCTTCGACACGGCAGGAGCCGTCGCATTCGTGAAGGAAAGCGGAGACAGAAGCGCAGCTGCCATAGCAGGCGCTCCTGCTGCTCTCTACAACAAGATGGCAATCATCCACCAGTCGATAGAGACCAACCCCAGCAACTACACCCGCTTCTACATAATGACGAGAGAGGAGAATGCCGAGAAGGGACCGCTTGCCATGAGGAAGAGGGAGAAGGCTTCGATGCTATTCAGCGTTTCCGACGAGCCGGGCTCTCTCATGAAGGTCCTCGAGGTATTCTACCAGAAGGGACTCAACATGCAGAA
>CAZGNN010000031.1:0-11426 GCA_964527335.1 uncultured Spirochaetaceae bacterium
TCTTATCTGATGGGTGCGTCCCGTATATATACGGAGACGGAGGAATGCGTAGTCCATGTTCTGACTCACGACACGATACTTCGTGAGAGCATCCTTTCCTTCGCTCTTCTTCTCCGTCACCGTGAACTTCTTGCGGTTGTTTCTGTCACGGGTAATGCGCTTATCTATATAGCCTTCGCATTCGGGGAAGAAGCCCTTCGCTATGGCAACATAGTACTTCTCGTTGGTGTGGGCACTGAACTGCTCAGTGAGCGAGAGGTGCGCGTCCTTCGTCTTCGCGATTACCATAACGCCCGATGTGTCCCTGTCCAGCCTGTGCACGATTCCGGGCCTCACTGCATCGTCCGACGTCGAGAAGTCCTCGCCGTAGAGTCCGAGGAGCGCATTCGCTACCGTTCCGTCAGTGCATCCCGCTCCGGGGTGTACAGTCATTCCCTGTGCCTTGTTGATGACGAGGATGTCATCATCCTCGTAAATTATATCGAGGGGGATATCTTCACTCTTCAGGCCTTCGAAGACCTCTTCGGTGTATGAAAGCTCCACCCTGTCACCCTCTTTGAGGGATGACGATTTCTTTCCCTTCAATCCGTTTATTGTAAGAGAAAGGGAATCGAGGGAGAATACGGAACGCGGTATCGAAAGAGTCTCGGATGCAATCTTGTCGACTCTTCCAACAGACGGGGATATGAATGAATAGTTACGCTCTTTTGTCAATTCTGTACCCTTCCGAGAATCCAGTCGATGGTTGCGACCGCAAGGCTCAGTCCGGTCGCTACCGAGAGTGATATGACGGCAGTCTTCGTTGCCGTCGGATCTGATATAAGATTGATTCCCGCAGCTGCCGACACTGCCAGTGTCGATATCGGGAGCGTGAAGACGTAGGATCCGAAGAAGAGTGTCTCGGCACGCCTCAGCTCATTCGACCAGAGAGGGAACTCGTTCTCCTCATAGGACTCATACTCGTACTTCAATGAGGAATGCGTAAGCCTCTCGGAAGAGAGAGTCGTTATAGAAAGGGAGATGATGAGAAGTATGATTACGGCCTTCTTCACTGTCTCGCTCCGAATATCGCACTGCCGATTCTGACTTCCGTCGATCCGCAGTCTATTGCGTCCTGCCAGTCCCCGCTCATTCCCATGCTGAGTACCGTTAAGGGATGTGACGCAGAAATTTCGTCAAAAAGGCTCTTTGTATATGTGAAGGCCTTTATGTTCTTTTCCCTGTCGCCGCCGAGGGGACCGACAGTCATGAGACCGATGAGATTAACAAAAGCGAGTTCCTCCGCTCTCTTAACGGCTTCGAAGAGCTCTTCCTTCGTCCGGAATCCCGATTTCTGCTCCTCACCCGAGGAGTTGACCTCGAAGAGGATGTCCATCTTCTTTCCGATTTTCCCGGCTTCAAAGTCTATCTTCTCGAGAAGAGGGATGGAATCGACACTCTCGATTCTGTCACAGAGGGCAACAGCCTTCTTAACCTTGTTTCTCTGGAGCTGTCCGATAAGGAATACCTTCATACCCTCGGGGCGGGAGAACGAGAATTTCGCCTCAACTTCCTGTACCCTGTTCTCGCCGAAGAGCCTTGCGCCGTCTCTGTAGGCCTCCATTATGTTCTCTATAGGCTTTGTCTTGCTGACGGCAAGGAGGACGACGCCGTCCTTCTTCGCCTTCACGCTTTCATATATCCTGAGATAATCAGTCATTGTCCTTTCCCTTTCTGGTGTTGATTTCCTTCACCTTCTCCCTGTACTCCCTCTTCAGGGCCTTCATGCTGTTCCTGTATTCAAGAACGGCATCCTTTCTCTCCTCAGCCCACTTCTGCATGCTCCTGAGCTGCCCCTTGAGTTCCTCACCCTTAGCCTCAGCATTAGGGAATGCGGCAAGAAGACGTCGGTATGTGAAGCTGAAGCGGCTTCTCGAATCGATTATTTCCCTATCCATGCGGGCACGGTATTCACGCTGCGCCTCGAGTTTTCCCTCCGCTGCGTATTCCTTCGCCTTCACTTCGATTTCTCTTGCCTTCTCGATAGCTTCTCTCAGTGCCTTCTTGAATGCGTTCATCTTTATTACGGAGAGCGTAAGGTCGACAGCAAAGAGAAGTCTCAGGACATCTGCAAGGTAATACTGTATGACGTACGGGACAAAGTCCACGAGGGAATCTATCCAGGGCTGCACGAGATACACGAGAGATATGCTCATCACGCCGAAGAGCGTTGAATTGAGAAGGCACACCCTTCCGTTGATGTTGCAGAACTTCTTCGAGTAGTCCCAGAGCTTGATGGAGAATATCTTCTCGAGCCCCCAGGATCCTATGTATTCGACTATTGATGTCAGGATTACTCCGAGAAGGAATACAAGAAGTGGATACTTCTTCAGAGGAATCAGGAATATGTTGACTATAAGGCCGCCGCATCCGTAGATCGGAAGCCACGGGCCGTAGAGAAAGCCGCGGTTGACAAGCTTACGCTGCCCGACGGAGCAGTAGATTACTTCACATATGTAGCCGATGACGGCATAGATGACGAACGTTAAAGTATATTGGGTTAGAAATTCCTCGGACACACTGTACCTCGCAATAAGGATAATGAATTTCGGGATGTATGTCGATAAAAAAGACCAGGCATCGCCTGGTAGTATCGTGGAGGATACAAGGATTGAACTTGTGACATCCTGCTTGTAAGGCAGGCGCTCTCCCGCTGAGCTAATCCTCCGAAAAAAATATGCGGTCGAGAGAACTCGAATCTCCAAGCCCGTTAAAGCACTAGCACCTCAAGCTAGCGTGTCTACCAATTCCACCACGGCCGCAAGACAACAACGATATTATTAGAAATTTGAGGGTATTGTGTCAACAGATATCGTAAAATTTTCTTTGTTTTTTATAACTCGTTGCTCTATAAAGAATAAGAGGAGAGATTATTATAGTCTCTCCTCTCAATTCCTTACATTATCTGAAATTATTTCTTTCTAGGGTCCCTGAAGTCCAGATAGTCGATATTCGGGAATATCGCATTGCGCTTCTCGGCATTGATGAGCCACTCGGTATTGACCGTGTTACGGCTCATCGAGATGTTGACGACGTTGAACGACGAGATATGATCCTCGAGTCTCTTCTTTGCGTAGCTCACGGATGTGTTCTCGTGCATTATGCTCGGCCAGTCCGAAGCCATGGCAAGAAGAAGCTCCCTCAGTGACTGGTTGAGGAATCTTCTCTTGAGGGTTCCCTGGCTGGGGAATCTCTCCGTGAGTCTCTGCATTCTCTCTATCGCCTTGAAGAGATGGGGATAGATGAAGGAGTTCGAGGCATCAAGCCAGTTGTCGGCGCCTCCGTGGCGGCCCCAGCTGGATTCGTTGATCGGGATATTGTCGAATTCGCCCGGCTCGCTGATGATCTGGGAGGGGGTGCTCATCGAGTAGTTTTCCCTGTCACAGGCAATCGAACGGATGAGCATTTCAAGGAAATCGATACCCTCGTACCATCTGTGGCCGAAAAGCTCTGCGTCGAACGGAAGCGTGAAGACGTGGTCCTTTATGCCGCATGCGTCCAGGAGTGTCCCCTTCTTCCTGACATTATAGAGGAAGTTGTCGACATGGAGCTTGACCTTCTCCTGCGCCTTCTCGAGTGAGTAGAAGTTCTTGTTCTCGTCCTTTGAAGTGATTGCAAAGTACTTGTACCCCGTGAAGACCCTGAGTGCAGGTTCATGCATGTAGGGGCGTACATATTCCATCGGAAGGTAGTACCCGATATCCCTGTAGAATTCACGGTAATCTGGGTCACAGGGATACCCGGTCTTGTTGGACCAGATGAGTGACGAGAGTGACCAGTCACCGCTGAATGCATAGAGTCCGGAAGGAAGGTGAAGCGGTCTGAAGCCGCCGTAGAGAGACTTCTCGGGAGAAGTGATGGGACAGTGCGATGCACAGTTTATCCATTTGATTCCGTTGTCGAGAAGAAAATCGTCTATCTCGGGATAGTATCCGCCCTCGGGAAGCCAGAAGCCGGCAGGATCAGTGCCGAAGATTTCCCTGTGGGTCTTCACTCCCACTGCAACCTGAGCGTTGACTGCGCTCGGATATTCCTTGAAGAGAGGAAGATAAGCGTGTGTCGCGGCACTCGCGATGAGCTCGATTCTTCCCATGTCGCTGAGATTCTTGAAGCCCACGACGAGATTCCTGCCGTATGCCTCGTAGACGTCGAGATTCCTCTTGGTTTCGTTGAGGTAGTGCTCCGCCATGCGGTGGCACTCCCTGTCCTCGGTCTCGGTCCTCTTGACTTCCTTCTCCCCCAGTTCAATGTGACGGTGCATGTACTGCACGAATCTCTCCTGCAGGGGTTCATCGGTAAGCATTGTCGCAAGAGTCGGAGAGAAGCACATGGAGATGCGGAACGGCACCCTGTCATCCTCGAGTCTGCTGAGCATCCTCAGAAGAGGTATGTATGTTTCGTTGATGGCCTCATATAGCCAGTCCTCCTCGAGGAACTTCTCGTACTCGAGATGTCTGACATAGGGCTGATGGGCATGGAGAACAAGATTTATCGTATTCATTTTCTGTAGTCCTCCTCCCTGTAGAGATTATTGATTGACTGTACTGTTCTGTTGTTGATAAGCTCGCCCGTCTTTGTGGTGAGCGCGGAGAGATAGACCTTGAAGAGCGAATCGTTCTTCTTCATTTCATCCTGATGGTCAAGCCAGTATGATGAAGGAAGAGAAAGGGAGTTCGACTGGCACAGAAGGTCCCTCTTTCCGTCAGGAGTCTCTATGTAGAGAGAGACGAAGCAGCTTTCGGCGTCTCGCGAGAAACCGATGTTCCACGTCGTGTCGTCCTCGCCGATCAGGATATCGTAATTCTCCTTGTTGCCGCTGCGGTCCGTCATCGTGACCACAAGCACGACGGAAGCTCCCTTTGCCTCGATTTCCTCCATCTTTATCGATGAAATCGACCAGAAGACATAACCCCAGTCAGCATTCTTGAAAAGGAAGTGAATGAATGTGTCATGATAGCTTTCGGGCAGTCCTTCCGTTCCGGGAAGCCCCCCGATGAGGTCGCTGTGATCGGTGCTGTCACTGAGAGAGGAAACGTTCTTGACGTTGACTGTTCTCGCTATATCCTCGTCTGATTCGGAGTTCGCTCTCTCCTCCTCAGCCTTCTCGGTGAGGCTCATGATGAGCTCATCCCTGTCCATCTCCTCAAAGTCTTCTATTTTCTCCTGCTCGGCATAGTTTCTGAGCTCGGACGTAGAAAACGACTCAAGATTTACCGGTACCATTTCTGTATTCTCTCCAACACAACTTTATTAAAAATCGGTACAGTTAGTCAACGAACTCTGGTCTATCTTTCAAAATCAGCAGAGAAAGATGTCAGAATTTATATTTTGCCGACACGGAGATGTCAGATTTTGATGTAGGCATAAATCATCGTTATCCTGATAACACAAAATATGGTAAGAAACCCTACCTTGATAAACCGATTTATGGTACACTTTCCACTGTTATGAAAACATCCCTTATACTCCACGGACATTTCTATCAGCCGCCGCGCGAGAACCCGTCGACGGGGATAATCCCGCTGCAGGAAAGCGCCGCGCCCTGGACTGACTGGAACGAGAAGATATATTCATCATGCTACGGAGCGAACCTCTCGTCGAGGTACCTTGACTCGGACGGCCGTGTCATCTCGATATCTAACAACTACAGATACATCTCATTCAACTTCGGCCCCACTCTCCTGAGGTGGGCGGAGAAGACCCATCCCGAACTCATCGAGGGCCTCAGGGATGCCGACCGCGATTCGATAAGACGCCTCGGGCACGGCAACGCCATGGCCCAGAGCTTCAATCACACCATCCTTCCTCTCGATACCCCCGAGCGTGCTAAGCACCAGATCGAATGGGGAATCGAGGACTTCATTCATCACTACGGAAGGGAGCCTGAAGGAATGTGGCTTCCCGAGTGTGCCGTCAACGAAAGCGTCGTCGACATACTCTCCCAGTGTGGTATAAAGTTCGTCGTACTCTCCCCCTGGCAGGCTGAAAGCGTCGAGGAGGAAGACGGAAGGATAAGAAATCTGGGATCCTTCCCCGCCCCCTCCGTAAGGCCCTACATCCTCACGGGAGAAAAAGGAAGGGAGATAGCCGCATTCTTCTACGAACCGGACCTTGCTTCCTCGATTTCATTCGGTCATGCCCTGAGAAGCGCTGACAGTCTCTACTCGACACTCCTGGGGTACCGCAGAGACGGACGAGAGCTCATACATACGGCAACGGACGGCGAAATCTACGGGCACCACGAGCCCTACGGCGACATGGCACTTGCAGCCCTCATAAGAAAGGTCGGGGAAAGGGACGATTTCCTTCTCGATAACTATGCCTCATTCCTCGAGAGGCATCCGGCAACTCTCCACGCCTTCCTCCGAGCCGGAGACGAGAGAAGAGGCACGAGCTGGTCATGTGCCCACGGCGTCGGAAGATGGATGCGCGACTGCGGCTGCCATACCGGTGGCCCCGACAGCTGGAACCAGAAATGGCGAACAGGACTCAGGGGAGCACTTGATAACCTGGACGAAAAAGTCAATGAAATATTCGAGCGCGAGATACAGAAGATATTCGGCACGTCCGTTACTCCCTCGTCCCTTCTTTCATCAGCAGGTGCCGTATTCTCGGGAAGAACCGGAATGAAGACATTCCTTTCACAGTTCAACCTCTCCGAGAACGATGAGAAGGAAGTTGCAGACCTTCTCAACGGCATGAAGTACATGTCGTACTCATTCACGTCATGCGGCTTCTTCTTCTCGGATATCTCGGGACTTGAGCCGAGACAGGACATAAAGTATGCCCTCCATGCTGTCTCGATATTCCAGAACTACACTGATGACATCCTGATGATCCCGTTCCTCAATGATCTGAGAAAAGCGAAGAGCAATGTGAGAGAAGTCGGCGACGGTGCACTGATTGCGCAGAAGGAGATGGAAGGAATGGACGGCGAATGCGAAGCCTGCGTCTTCTTCTATCTCAATATGAAACTTGCTCCTGAGAGCGAATGGAAGACGGAGTACGGCTTCTTCCATCTCGACGGAATCTCGGTCGACGGAGAGAGAATCGAACTGCGGCTCAGTGACGAATCGACGGGACACGGATTGTCGTTCCGCATACTCGAGAACAACGACATCGACAAGGGAATCAACCTGTTTGTGACACGAATCGATCATCCGTCAGCGAAGAACGCCATCTACAACATCACGAGCAACTCGATTCCTCCCCGCATGATGAAGGAGGCCTACTCCTGGATTGACGAGAAGATGATATCCATCGACGACAGGTCGCTCACGGAGAAGATAAAGGCGATAAAGATGTACGCAATGCTGCTCTCCAGAAGCGGAAGGGAGATGGACACGAGGCTCGTCGAGAATCTCGGAGAAGCGCTTCGCTGTGCCAGAGCCCTCGTCTACTCACATGACAGGATTGACTATGTCGCGCGTCTTGACAGTATCCTCGACCTTACATACTTCATCCTCGAATTCGGACGCGAGAGCGAGAAGGAGACTGTCGATGAGATAATCTCCCTCTGCATCTCGAAGCTCTCGGGACTCATCGAACGTGACGGTCTCACGCCCGAGCTCATGGAGCTCATCGTGAAAGGTATCGGGGCAATAAGGGAAATCGGGAAGGAACCCGACCTGAGTACGCTCCAGAATGCAGTCTATCCCTACTACACAAAGGAAGAAGAAAAGACGGATGAGGAAAAGGAAGTCTTCTCAGTGCTCAATTTCCACTGAGAAGCTCCTCGGCATGCATTTTAGATATCGGCGTAACATCCCCGGAGAGAAGACGTGCAATCTCCATGACACGCTCCTCTCCCCTGACCTCCCTGATGGAAGACAGAGTTCTTTCCCCGGAGGTCTTCTTTTCGACGAGGAAATGCTCGTCCGCGCGTGACGCTATCTGCGGAAGGTGCGTTATCGTGATGACCTGGCTTCTCTTCGAGAGCGTTTTCAGTTCGTCTGCGACGTACTGGGCAACGACTCCCCCGATTCCTGCGTCGATTTCATCAAAGAGCAGCGTCTCTACATTTCCCTCTCCTGTAGAAGATGCCTTGATAGCAAGCATTATCCTGCTGAGTTCTCCGCCCGATGCGCTGTTCTGTATAAGCGATGTCTTCTCTCCCCTGTTCGGAGCAATGAGATATTCAATCCTGTCCTTTCCCCAGGGAGAGAGAGGCTCATCAGTGACGCTTATCGTGAAGACGGCATTCGCCATTCCGAGCTTATGGAGTGTCTCTTCGATTTTCGATGAGAACTTTTCGGCGCCCTTCTTTCTTTTATCGGAAAGAAGAGATGCCTTCTTCTCCGTCTCGGATCGGAGAGAAGATACCTTTCTCTCGAGTGCAGCAATACGGTCCGAGCTGTCCTCGATGAGGGAAAGCTTGTTCCTGTAGTCCTCTGCAGTCTTCAATGCTTCCTCTACGGAGCCTCCGTAGCGCCGTCTCAGGCGCTGTATGGTACTGAGCCTTGAGTTCATCTCCTCGATTTCACTCTCGCTGAACGAGAGCGATGATGTGTAGTCCCTGAGTGTTTCATAGATATCCTCTATCTCGATTGATGCGCTCTCGAGACGGGATGAAAGTTCGTCAAGTGAGGAATCCTTCTTGTCAGCCTTATTGAGGGATGACTGACCTGAGGAAAGAAGGGATGATGCACTCCTCAGGTCATCAGTCGCCGCCGTAAGATTCTCGACGAGGAATTCGCTGTTGGCTTCCCTCTGGAGTTTCTCCTTGAGTTCCTCCTCTTCACCGATTCTGAGGGCCGCCTTCTCGATTTCCTTCAGGCAGTACGACATGTAGTCGGCTTCCTCCTTTCCCGATTCGACAAGTTTTCTTGTCTCCTCGAGTTCCCTCTCCGCAGCCGTCAGCTGACGGTAGGAGTCAGAGTAGGACGAGAGGAGTTCACCCGAAGAAGAGAAATCATCGAGCATTTCTCTCAGGACTTCCTTCTTCATGAGGGAATGATGGGCGTGCTGGGATGAGAAATCTACAAGGGTCTCCCCGAGCTCCTCGCCTTCCTTTATCGTTACGGGAGAGCCGTTGACTGTATAGAGGCTTCTTCCTTCCGTCTTTATTACACGGCGTATTATGAGTTCATCGTCCTCGAGAGAGATGTCATGCTTATCACACCACTCCTTCACAAGCGGAGACGATGTGTGAAAGGTACCGCTTATCTCGGCCCTGTCGGCTCCCTTTCTGACATCCTCCCTGTCGCCCTTTGCGCCGAGAAGAAGAGAGAGAGCCCCGAGTATTATGGACTTACCGGATCCCGTTTCTCCTGTTATCGTGATGAGACCGGACGGGAAATCGAGGTCCAGTCTGTCAATGAGTACATAATTCGTTACATGAAGTGAATCAATCATGTTTTACCATTTCTCCGCCCCAGTGGAGCTTGTCTCTGATGACTTCTGTGAAGTTACGCTTCGAGGAATGGATTACTCTCAGTTTCTTCCGGTTCATGCGGCAGATTATCCTGTCCTTCTCCTCGAGTTCGAAATAGAGCTGTCCGTCGACCGTGAGGCAGATATCAGTACGCTGATTCTCCCTCACTTCCAGGAGTATTGTCTTGTCACCCGTGACAAGAGGCCTGTTCGAAAGTGCGAAAGGACATATAGGTGTTATGACGATTGCCTTCATGGCGTAGTCGAGAATCGGGCCTCCGGAGGCAAGCGAATAGCCTGTGGAGCCTGTGGGAGTTGCGACTATCATACCGTCGGAGCGGAAGTTGCCGGCAAACGTGTTGTCAATCAGAAGTCTCAGCGACACTACCTTCGCTAGTCCCGACGAGCTTATCACGGCTTCGTTTAGGGCATCACCCTGGAATACCCTCTTCCCGTTCCTGTATACATATACCTTGAGCATGAGACGGTCTGTGTAGTTCTTACCGGTCTCGAGATAGAGATTCAGGGCCTCCTTCCATTCGGAGAGTTCTATCTCGGTTATGTAACCGAATGTTCCGAGGTTGATGGGAAGTACCGTAATCCCGGCCTTTATTGCGGAGCGTGCACAGCAGAGCACAGTGCCGTCCCCTCCGAGCGGGATTACAAGGTCGACATCGGGAGCGAACGTGAGATTGAGATTCTCCGTCGAATCGATGAGAACCGTAGACGAGGCAATCCCGAGAGACGAAAGGTGTTCCTCGATATCGAGGGAAGTGCGTTTGCTCTCCTTCTTTATCCTGGGTGTGATTATTACTGCCTTCCTTATGACCATAACTACCTCATCATACCTATGACACGCTGCACTGTCTGTATCTCGGCATTCGAAAGAAACGGATAGAGCGGGAAGGAAACTGCACGCGAGAGGAACGGGAATGCCTTCGGGAAACGGTCGAACCTGTCCTGATAGCGGCTTCCGACAGCCTTCGAGAATGTCTTTCTGACAGTCACCGAGTACTTCTTCGCCATTTCCGTGACGTCGTCCGGTCTGTCCTGTGTTATGCACGAGAAACCGTAGCCGTTTGACGAGAACTCCACATCTCCCATGCCGAATATCTTCACCTTTCCCTTACGTCTCGCTTCGTCGGCATATATCTTGTAGATATTGGCTCGTCTGAGGACGATGGACTCCAGCTTCATGAGCTGCACGACTCCGAGAGACGCATTGAGATCCGGCATCTCGACAAATGAATTGACTTCCTTCTTCATGAGGTCAAGTGTCTCGTCGTTATCTGAGAGGAGAACGGCACCGCCTGCCGTCGAGACTATCGAATCCTCCTCTGTTGCAGCGATTACGATGTTCCCGATTCTTCCGGGCCCCATCGAATTGAGTTTCGAACCGACACTCTGTGTTATGTCTTCCAGTACCGGAAGACCGTATTCCCTGAACTTTTCCCCCTCTGACGGGATATTCCCGAGAGGCAGGAAGAGCACAAGAGCCTTTGCACCCTCCTCGAGGGCCTTTCTTATACCTTCCCCGTCCGGCATCATCTCGTCATCGACATCGGTAAGAATGCTTTTCAGTCCCAGTCTCTTCATGGCTTCAAGATAGACAAGAGGAGTGAACACTGACATACAGACACCATCCCCTTCCACAAGTCCCATTGAATGGAATGCGACGGCAATGGCATCGATGTAGGAGCGGAGTGCAACTCCGTCCTTACGCGACGTATATGTACAGAAGGCCTTCACGAAGGCACGCTTCTTCTCCCCCGGGCCGATCTTCTCGTCGACCATGGTCTGAAGCACTGCGTCCATATCCTTACGGAAAAGGGCCGGTTTGAAAAAAGGTATCTGAGCCATGTGTGTACTATAGCATAAAGGAGGAGAATTATCGATAAAAAAGAAAATTACACATCGGTAAGCTTCATCAGAATTGAAGCAAAAAAAAAGCAGGCGGCTTCCTACTCTCCCGGAGACGAGCTCCAGTACCATCGGCGAAGAAGCGTTTTACTTCC
>CAZGNN010000032.1:0-11274 GCA_964527335.1 uncultured Spirochaetaceae bacterium
ATCGTCAGAGGAAAGCTCAGTAAGCTCTACAAGGAGATCTGCTTCCTCGATCAGGCATTCGTCAAGGATGACACAAAGAGCGTCGGTCAGGCTCTCGCAGACTGCGGAAAGGCTAACGGCGCAAAGCTTGAAGTCGTTTCCTACTCTGTTTTCCAGGCAGGCCTCAAATAAGGAGTCAGCATGCAGACTGTCATCAACAATACTGAAAGCAAAATGAAGAAGAGTGTAGCCTCCCTCCAGGCAGACTACACCCAGCTCAGAACAGGCAGAGCTTCGGCCGCCCTCTTCGACAAGATCAAGGTCGACTACTACGGAGCCGAGACACCGCTGTCACAGGTTGCGTCTATCTCTGTTCCTGAAGCAAGAATGGTCGTCATTCAGCCTTGGGATAAGTCTGTTCTGCCCCAGATCGAGAAGGCTATCCAGAAATCAGAGCTCGGCCTCAACCCGAACAACGACGGAAAGCTCATCAGAATCAACTTCCCTGCCCTCACGGCTGACAGAAGAAAGGAACTTGCAAAGCAGGCTAAGAGCAGAGCCGAGGAAAGCAGGGTATCCGTCAGAAACATCCGCCGCGATGCAATGGACGAACTGAAGAAGATGCAGAAGGCTGCAACAATCAGCGAAGACCAGCAGAAGGAAGGAGAGACCAAAATCCAGAAGCTTACCGATTCCTCGATTGCGGAAATCAACAAGATTGCCGAAGCAAAGGAAAAGGAAATCATGGAAATATAAGAGAATGAAGGAACTTGTCCACCTCGCATGCATCATGGACGGCAACGGCCGATGGGCCCAGTCGCGCGGACTCAAACGCATAAAGGGACACGAAGAGGGAGCGAAGGCTGCCGAACGTGTCGCGAAGGGCTGCATCGAGTGCGGTATCAGGTTCCTTACTCTCTACTGTTTTTCAACGGAAAACTGGAAAAGGCCCAGAGAGGAAGTCGAATACCTCATGGGCCTTCTTGCAAAGCAGACGGTTCTCAATATCCCGAAGTTCAATTCACTTGGAATAAGAGTCGTTCTTCTCGGTAACAGGGAGGGAATACCCTCCTGGGCCCTCTCATCACTCGACAGGACAATCGAGGCGACGAAGAACAACACTAAGCTCACCGTACAGCTTGCAATCAACTACGGCGGCCGCGACGAGATAGCACGGGCCGTGAACAGGGCAATCGCGGACGGAGTGACACACTTCGAACCCGATACGATTTCCCGCTATCTCGACAATCCCTCGATTCCCGAACCCGATATGATTGTACGCTCCGCAGGAGAGGAACGCCTCAGCGGCTTCATGCTCTATCAGTCGAACTACTCCGAGTTCGCATTCTCCGACAAACTGTGGCCCGACTGGGATGAAGCTATGGTAAAGGAGATGGTTGATGTCTATAATAAGCGGGTACGTAAATTCGGAGACGTTATAAAATGAGCAGCTCACTGAAACAGAGAACCCTGACTGCGGTCGTGGGTCTCCCGATCATCTTCTGTACGATATTCCTCTTACCCCAGAAGAATCATCTCGCATTCAGCATACTTGTAACATTCGTCTCGGCATGCGGATGCTGGGAACTCAGAAACAACCTCATAAAGAAGAAAATCGACACGCCGCCCACTGCATACTTCGGCATTCTTCTGCCGATAGTGGAGCTTTTCAACATAAATTACTTCCCCACGGTCGAGATAACGCGCTTCGCGCTTGCCGCATTCGTGGGAATCTCATTCCTTGTCGAGATATTCAACGGAGCCAAGGACAACTTCGAACACTCACTCATGCGTATCGCATGCACGATACTCAACATAGTCTACCCCGGCCTCTTCATGGTATATGGAATAAGACTGTGCTACCTTCCGGATGCACAGACGATGATCACCACATTCATCTGTGTGGTCCTCGGATCCGACACCCTCGCCTACTTCACCGGAATGGGCTTCGGAAAGAACAACAAGGGTTTCATCAAGTGTTCCCCGAACAAGAGCGTTGCCGGCTTCATCGGAGGAACCGTTCTCGTCGGAGTAATAGGTGCCGTCATTTCCCTCATCTGGCCGGATCTGTATCCGTTCTCGCCTCTTACGACATTCCTCCTCTTCTTCTTCACAGCCGTATTCGGAACTGCAGGTGACCTCTTCGAGTCGATGCTCAAGCGTTCCTGCGGAGTAAAGGATGCAGGAGTTATGGTTCCGGGACGCGGCGGCATGCTTGACTGCATAGACAGCATATCTATTGCAGTTCCGATTTTCGTCATCGGAGTCGAACTCATACTCGTATGGTAAGACTGCTAATCCTCGGGGCTACGGGAAGCATAGGAACGACATGCCTCAACTCTCTCCGTACGCACTCCCTCCCCGTCACCGTTGTCGGAGTCACCGCTGCTCAGAGCAGAGATAAACTCAATGCAATCAGCAAAGAATTCAACTGTCCATCCCTCCTCACTGGAGACAATATCCAGTCATCGGGACTCGACTCCTTCATCGACAGCACAAAGCCGACTATGGTGCTCAACGCCATCGCGGGATTTGACGGACTCTACGCAACGAAATGCGTCCTCGAAAGAGGAATAAACCTCTCCCTCGCGAACAAGGAAAGCGTCGTCGCGGGAGCATGCTTCATCTTCCGCCTCGCAGAAAAAACAGGCGCCAGGATAATCCCCGTCGACAGCGAACACTCCGCACTCTATAACCTTCTCCAGAACAGAAAGGCATCAGAGCTTGTAATAACCGCTTCCGGCGGCCCTTTCGTCGACAGGGAGAACCTCTCTGACGTGAAGATAGAGGATGCCCTCAGGCATCCGACATGGAAGATGGGCGAAAAGATAACAATCGACAGTGCGACACTTGCAAACAAGGGACTCGAAGTGATAGAAGCCAGCTACCTATTCGGCTTTGCTCCCGAGAACATCGAAGTGACTGTACACAGACAGTCAGTCGTGCACTCGCTCATCCGCACAGAGGAAGGGGCTGTGTATGCCCAGATGTCACCGCCTGACATGTCACTTCCCATCATGAGCGCTATCAGCGACAGGAAGCTCGAACTCGAAGACATAGTCCGTCCGCTTTCTTTCAAGAATCTGACTCTCACATTCGAAGAACCGAAGTGGAATAAGTTCCCCCTTCTGAAGTACGCCTACAGGGCACTCTCCATCGGCTACGCGGGAGGAATTATCTTCAATGCATCCGATGAAGTTGCAGTACACTCTTTCCTCGCCGGGGAAATAAGATTCGATGAAATCGAAAAGGTCGTGAAGTATTCGCTCGACAACACCGGTCTCACTTCAGAAAGTCCGTCCACATACGAAGAAGTCCTTTCTCTCGACAGGAAGACAAGGGATTATTCAACTTCACTCATAAAGGCCAAGCCATGGAGAGAATAGTCTCTCTCCTCTTGTGGCTCTTCTATCTTGTCATAGGACTCCTCGGGACAGGAGTCGTGATTTTCATTCACGAACTCGGGCACTACGCAGCCGCCAAGATGTGCCACGTCAGTGTCGAGATACTTTCCTTCGGACTGGGAAGGCCCGTATTCTCCCACATGGGGAAGAACACGGAGTTCAGGATTTCCCTCATACCCTTCGGCGGTTACTGCCGTCTCGGGGGCTCTGAAGACCTCTCCGTAGCGCTTGCGAACAACGAGAAGAAGATAGAGTACGCCGAGCAGGGTTCCCTATTCGCAATCCACCCGCTGAAGAAACTCTACATCTACGCCGCAGGTCCGATAATGAACATAATCCTTGCGTTCGTCCTCTTCCTCATCGTTGCCGTGATTCCGGTTGAGAGAGTCTCGAACATTGCTTATGTGAGTCCCATCGGTGACTACCAGAGCCTCTTCGGTGTGACAATCGAACAGGACGGCATCAGGAAGGGAGACCTCGTACTTACAGCCGACGGCAGGAAAGTACTCGATTACGAGGATTTCTCGTCGTACCTCTCGTCAAGGAACGGAGAGAGCGTGACGCTGACTGTACTGAGGGACGGTGAGGAGATGACGACAGTCATAACGCCGACACTCATAAACGACTCATACTCCTATGGAATAACGAATCTCGTACGGCCGGTGATAGGACGTAGCGAAAGCGAACTTTTCAATGCCGGTGATACGATACTGGAGGTCAACGGCAGGACAATCGAATGGAACCTGGACCTTCTCTCAATCGAGAGCGGAAGCTACACATTCCTTCTCGAAGATGAAAGCGGAAAGACAAGGACCGTGACACTGGAAGGAACATCCTTCCCATTCGCTTTCAAAAGCGACCTCAGGGTCTCTGCAGATACAGATAACCCCATCGGCGAAGCCTGGGAAAGAACATCCACGTTCTTCCTCCGTACTGCAAAGGCCATCGGAAAGCTGATGGTTCTCAATCTTTCTGAAGCTCTTCAGGAGATATCTGGTCCGTTCTCGAGTGCATCGAACATGGGAAAGATTTCGACACTTGCATTCAGGACAAGTTCCTCAAGCGGAATAAGAACCCTCTTCTACCTCCTTGCAATCGTCTCCATTTCGATATGTGTGGGTAACCTCATCCCCATACCGACATTCGACGGCGGTCAGATGCTGATCTGTGTCGCCGAGCTCATCAGACGCCGTCCATTAAGGCCCAGAGCATACCTGATCCTGCACATCACGGGACTTGTGCTTGCCTGGACAATCGTCATAATAATGAACTCATTCTCCCTTCTATCCTCTGTTCTCTGAGCCACAGTTCAACCGAGGGACTTCAGGTAATCAACCACGTTGATGTACTCAACTCCGTTATCCATTGTGCAGGGCTCACCGCAGTAGATGACGCACTTCCTTGTCATCTCGCCATACTGCTCTTCGACACTTCTGCAGAGTACCTCATCCTCCAGCACATGGTACTGTCTCGGAACAACAGCGGAAGAATGCTTGACTTCGTACGCTTCGCACGTGTCTGTTAAGGAATCGTAGATGAGCATATCGAATTCGCTACGTGCAAGCGTGAGCTTGAAGGCGCTTCTACCCTTCTTCAGGGTCTTCACTGTCTCAAGGAGAACCATATCCTCCATCATCCTTCCCCTGACATCCTCGAGAATCTTGCCAGTCGCAAGATTGCGTTCCCTCTCGGTGTATGATCTGAAATCACTGTTGCTGATGAGAACATGGACAAGAGTCTGTGCTATCGAATAGCGCATACCCGGCTGTGTGAAGAGAACATATTCCTCGTCATCGTCACTCTGAATGCTTCGCCTGGGAGCGTCCACAACAAGGTCGAGGGCCCTGAGGTATTCCTTTATCTCCGAGAGATGTGTATCGGTTATACCGATTTCCATGTCCTCGGTGTTTCTTATCTGGAGCATCTTCATGAGCTTTTCGGTGACAGCTGTCCTGTCGATTTCATCAAGAATCCTTGTCCTCTTTTCCGGATCGGACTGCTTACGTAAGAGATTTCGTGCAGAGCCGAGATCATGGGACTTGAAGGGATCCGTGAGGGTCGAGATGAGAAAACGGTGCGTCATGCTCTCGAGAAGTCTGTTGATTGCACCGGTAAGCTCGTTCTTCTCGTAGAGGTCCCTGAGATGTCTCAGATAGTTTCCACCGTTTGCCGCGAGAAGCGAGTGCTGTATATTCATGCATACCGCACTGTCAATATAACGCCGTGTCGATTCATCATCCCTGAATGCCGCATCGGGAGAGAGTGCGTCGGGGTCGTCGAATTCGAGTTCCCCCTTCTGCAGCGTTCCGCCATAGCATATGTATTCGTCTATATCATCAATACCGAGAAGCCTCGAATACTCACTGAAAGGAATCCAGGTCGTATGAATCATGACGGCACGGTCGTAAAGCTCTCCTCTGAGAGAAAGCCAGAAGCCGAGTGAGTCAGTTCCGGAAAGTACTATCTTCATCCCCATTGCGGCATAAACATCGGAGAACATCGAAGAGGAATCTATGAAGTCATCAAGGAGAGTGACTTCGTCGATGAATACATATCTGAAGCCTTTCTTCCAGAGCGTATCGAGATCTCTGTCTATGTCAGCCATCGAATCAGTCGTACGGGCCTTTATGTAAGCCGCCTTTGTCTTCTCTTCCGCGTCCAGGTCGTTATAAGCCTGGAAGAGCATTGTAGTCTTCCCCGTTCTTCTGAGACCATAAAGTACACAGATTCTTGAAGGAAGCACAGCTTTCATGAACTTCCCTAGAGTGCTGTAACAATCACGTTTCCCGAACCCGATAACGGCTTCTGTCTGAAATGAAAGCCTGTCACCGGTAAGAACGTTCGTCCGGAAGTCAGCTGTGCCCTTACTGCGGTTCAAGCTCTTTTCCTCCCCTTTCAACGCCTTCAGTTCCTGCACTATTTCCTTTCTTCTTCCAGCATTACGGAGGACAGCATCACGCTCTTCAGTCTTGATGTACCTGGACACTGTCCTGCCACCTTCCTTCCACTGCAGATATGGCTGTTTCCTCCCGTGAATCTCCTTATAGACAACATAGCCCTGCGGCAGAAGAGAAAGTTCCTCTTCAAGTTCACTGATCCTTTTCTGATTCTTATCTTCCGCCATACAGATACCTCAAACACAAGATATCACATGATAACCATATTCTCAAGGGTTATGGTTATCATTAGGGGTTATCATCATCTCAGGCTTTCTGCTTCTGCGTGTCAATGACAGCTCTCATCTTCGTAAGGGCATAGAGCGGTATGTTTATGACCCACTCATGCTCGATGTATGGAAGAGGAGAAGTACGGAGGGCCACAAGAGGACTGAACTTCTCCCGGTATGCCCTGAGGCTCTTAGCCTTTGTGTTTACGCCGCTCTTCACTTCAAGGGGTATTATCTCTCCCCTGTCCTCCACAAGGAAGTCGACCTCTGCGGTATTCTTGTCATTCGCGTAGTAGGCTACAGCATCGTAATGCTGACTCTTGAGTTCGGCGAGAACGAACTGTTCCATCAGTGTTCCCCGGAAAGCATCGAAAAGGGCATTTCCTTCAATGAAGGCGGAAGTGTCAGTTTTAAGAAGTGACGAGAGAAGTCCCACGTCATGCATATAGACCTTGAAAACATCCTGCTCCTCATAAGAAGAAAGAGGAAGACGGGGAATCGTGACACGTTTTACCTTGTTTATTATTCTGCAGCTTTCAAGCCAGGCAAATGCCTCCTCGTAGTCCTTTGCCCTTCCCCCTTCCCTGACATGAGAGAAGATGAATTTCTTGTTCTCCTTCCCGAGCTGTGATGCGATTGATGAAACAATCTCACGGCATCGTACAACAACACGTGGAGGAAGATGCTTCGATAAATCCGAAAGATAAGATTCGACGATGTCATCCTGTATCTTTCTCACCTTTTCAAAGGATGCCGTCTCCTTCCATTTAAGGATGCAACTAGGCATTCCACCTACAAGAAGGTATTCCTTCAGAAGCTCAAGATACCTTTCGCCGAAGAGAGATATATCATCAAAGGAGGCGGCATCAAGTTCGGCAGCAAGTCCCTCCTCTCCGATTCCCATCAGGAATTCACGGAAGGAGAAAGGAAACAGCTCGAGGAAGCTCACCTTACCGACAGGAAACGAAAGGCCCTTGTGTTCCTGTATTCCTAGAAGCGAGCCGGCGGCAATGACTGCGTATTCCGGAGCATCCTCCTTGAAATACTTGAGGGAAGTGAGCGCTCTCGGCGAGTCTTGAACCTCATCAAGGAATATGAGGGTCTTCTCTTTCTTTATTTCGGTCTTGAAAGCGATGGAGAGTGTCCTTACGATACGCTCCGGATCAAGGTCGCCGTCGAAGTAACGTATCGCAGACGGATTCTTCTCGAAGTTGATCTCGACAGTGTTTTCGAAGCACTCCTTTCCGAATTCCTCTATAAGATAGGTCTTCCCGACCTGCCTTGCGCCCCGGAGTATGAGCGGACTGCGGTCGGGGCTCTCCTTCCACGCTCTGAGTTCTTCCATCAATGTCCTGTACATGTTCACCTCAACTCGAGAATAGTATGCAGAACACTTTTTTCCAAGGAATAATTGTATGTTTCCACATTTATTTCCGGGTAATAATTGTTCAAAATTACATTTTTTCCCGGGGAATAATTGTAATGTGACAGATTCGGGACAAAGAAATCGGGTGGATTTCTCCACCCTCAGAATCAAGCGTTGCTCTTTCTCTTACCGCCCATGTCCTTCGGCTCGTAGTCGATGAACTCGCTTGTCTGGGCGACGTCGGCGTAGTATGTGAGAGGACCGTTGTAACCTATCTTGAAGTTACCGGTCTCACCGTTTCTGTTCTTTGCGACAATCATCTTCGTGACCTGAATAGAGGCCCTTCCCATGCTGTCCTTGAGGTTCTTCTGCTTTTCCTCATCGGAGAGAATCTTCTTTCTGTGGAGGAAGCAGACGATATCGGCATCCTGCTCGATTGATCCGGAGTCACGGAGATTGGAGAGGATAGGTTCCTGCTCCTCACTCTCTCGTCCCACCTGACAGAGGACGATTACGGGCACCTTGAGCTCACGTGCAAGCTGCTTGAGGTTGAGAGATATGTACGACACCTGCTCGAACTTCTTTGCGTTCATCATGTTGCTCGGAGGGCTTATGAGACCGATGTAGTCTATGACTATGCAGTCGACTCCCCTTTCCTTCATGATGACTCTCGCTTTTGTCCTTAGCTCGGTTAGCGAGATGTTCGGTACATCGATGATGTACATGTTGTCCTTGAGGTCGTACAGTCTCTCGAGAGAATCCTTCAGTCTGTCCAGTTCCTCGGTGAAGAATGTGGACTTCATGATCTTCGAGAGCTCGATCTTGCTGTCTATTGCATAGAGACGCTTTGCAATAGAGGCTGCAGGCATTTCAAGCGAGAAGAAGGCAACCTTCTTTCCGTTGTTGATCATGTTGTACATCATGCTGAGCGCGAACGCCGTCTTTCCGATACTCGGACGTGCGGCTATGATGACGTACTCTTCCTTCGCGAACCCGCCGTTCGTGTATCTGTCGAGGACCTCGAAGCCTGTCTCGACCCTGTCGGATTTGTCCTTCGATTCCATCTTGTCGAGAATCGAGCGGAACGTGACGGTGAGGATGTTACCCAGCTCATACTCCGAAGCGGAGTAATTGAGACCGTCGAGAATCGAGTCCGAGAGAGTCTTGCTTCCGGCCTCGAGTTTCTCCTGGATGTCGACGGAGGGGTCGAACACCGACTCCATGAGAGTCGATGAGACCTTGAAGAGGAGACGTCTTCTCGACGCTTCCTTTACAATGGCGCAGTATTCGCCGACGTTGGCGACAATGAAAGGC
Organism: uncultured Spirochaetaceae bacterium; assembly: GCA_964527335.1. Classification (GTDB taxonomy): domain Bacteria; phylum Spirochaetota; class Spirochaetia; order Sphaerochaetales; family Sphaerochaetaceae; genus Ornithospirochaeta. The sequence continues at coordinate 9,230 of CAZGNN010000032.1, forward strand.
TGGGATGTGAGCTTCGCGATGTACCCCGCTCCTCCCGCCTTCTCGAGAAGGTTCTTCTTCTTGAGATATTCGATGAGGACGATGGAGTCGAAGCCTGCCTTTCCCTCATCGTTCACGAGCGATGAGATGGCATCGAATATCACCCGGTTCGTCGGGGAATAGAAATCGGACCCCGAGACGAGCATTTCGACCTTGTCCCAGGAGTCCGAGCTTAACAGAAGGGCTCCCAGGATAGACTTTTCCGCAGTTTCATCATGTGGCAGGGTCCTTAGACCCCTGTTTTCGTTATCCTGAGTTCCCGGCATATTCTATGATCAGCCCTCTACAGGTGCTTCGACAGGAGCAGCCTCTTCAGCAGGAGCAGCTTCCTCTTCAGCCTTTGCCTCAGCTTCTGCTGCTGCCTTAGCTGCCTCTTCAGCAGCCTTTGCTGCAGCTGCAGCTTCCTCAGCTGCCTTCTTTGCAGCAGCCTTGACTTCAGCTTCACTGAGAACGTTGAGTGCGATGACTGACTTATCGTTCTCATAGAGGTGAGCGATGATCTGGTATGTACCTGTCATCTTGATAGCGTGAGTAGGAACATCGAGCTTCTTCTTCTCGATATCGAAGCCTTCCTTCTTGAGAGCTTCCTGAACCATGAGGGATGTGACGGAGCCGAAGAGCTTTCCGCTTTCTCCTGCAGGAACAACAATTGTGAGGGAAACCTTGTCGAGCTTTTCCTTGAGGGAAGCGCTTGCCTCTCTCTTCTCGATCTTTCTCTTCTCGATCTGCTCTCTCTTCTGGTCGAAGATGGCAGCATTGGTTCTGTTGTAGATGACTGCTGCGCCTGTGGGGAGCAGGTAGTTTCTTGCATAACCGTCCTTGACTGTTACGACGTCGCCTTCTTCACCTACGTGTACGACATCCTGGTTGAGAATAATCTTCATTTTTCTTTCCTTTTCTTCAAATCGAAGAAGTTCTCGAGTATACCGATCATCGGTAAACCCAGTAGAACAATAATATTTAATCCCGGAATCACAAGACCCGTAAGAGAAAGGATGACGAAGAGCTTAACGCTCCCGAAATCCGGAAATCCCCGTCTGATCCACGTAAGGACTACAGAGAAACCCTGTACTCCGTAGAGAATCAGGAATGCCGTCAGGAAGCTCATGCTGAGCAGGTAGACGACAGTCGGTACAGATATAAGGTGCGATATGAGAAAGATACAGAGGAGAATAATCACGGGCCATATAAGTCCCGTCGAGAACTCCAGCTCTGCAAGCTTCCCATCCCAGTCACCTTCTCTTGAATGCAGTGCATGCTCACTTATGAACAGCACTACACAGGTTGCACCAACTACCAGGGGGAACATAATAACGGAGGCGAGGCTTATCATGACGAGGAAGACAGTCTCCACATCGACAGAGAGCCCCACATTCGAGAATATGTTCTCGAGGTATGGCACAAACGCATCTTCATAGGCCGAATAGAGGTCCGTAAAGAGCGCCCTATCTGCACAGAGGATGACGGCAGCCGTGACCACCATCAGGACAGACGGAAGGAATGACAGTAAAAGCCTTCCTTCCACCCGCTTTCCCCTCGTGCAGGTCCAGATGATTCCCGCCGCTGACAGCGACAGGGGGAAATACAGATCCAACAGCACCATGAAAAGGTAGTAGTCCGAACCGTACATCTCCCAGAAGCCGTGTGCCGTTATGAACACACACTCCAGAAAGAATACGATAAGGCTCTCCTTTCTCGTGTGCCTGGATGAAAAACTCAGAAGAGGGAAAGCAATGAAGAACGTTAGAAACGAACTCAAAGCCATCACTGCTGAGATGACCAGTGTTATGACTGCGTCCCTGTACGGGAACCTTCCCTCTCTCATCTCACTCACTGCTTCTCGAACGGAAGGTAAGCAAGTGTTCTTGCTCTCTTGATTTCTCTGTTGAGAGCTCTCTGGTGCTTTGCACAAGTACCTGTGATGCGTGCAGGAAGAATCTTGCCTCTCTCTGTGATGTATCTCTTGAGAGCTTCCGGGTTCTTGTAATCTGCTGCAGGTGCACCCT
>CAZGNN010000033.1:0-10821 GCA_964527335.1 uncultured Spirochaetaceae bacterium
ATCTCTGAATAATATTCTCCGGGCAAAACGTCAATACCCAGCTCCCAGTCAAAGTCGATTGAAGCGAGTTTTTCTCCTCTTCTCGGTCCCATCGGGCTTACAGTGAAGGAAAGTGCATTGACACCGATTTCCTCAACATCGATTCCTTCAGCAAGATTAGCGGGAATCGTGAGCCTTACATTGAGAGGAATCGCATCTCCCGATTCATCACTCTTTGCCCAGGCATAAGATGAGAAGACCGTGACAACTCCCTTGTAGTCAGTACTCTGGTTACCGTAGTACAGAAGCCCGATACTGAAGTTACCCATATCTGCCAGTTCCGATATCGAAATCTCACCGTCGTTCTCGATAAGTGCTTCGCTGTCAGTTGAGAGTTCGATTTCGAAGACAAGCCTGTCGAGTGCAACGGCATCCTTCGGCTTCTCGACTCCGTGGTCCTCGGCAACGACAGCCTTGACAACGAGAGTCTTGTTGGTCTCCCCTGTCTGGGCTTCCTCAGCCATCAGCCACGCAGGGATAAGCATTATCAGTATTGTAAGCAGTATTATTCTTTTTCCCATTTTCCCTATTCCTATTGCATTACCATGACATGAACATAAATGTCACCTGTATATCTTCCGGCAGCCATAGTTACATCTGATGTTTCTAGCTGTAAGTAAATTCGTGACGAATATGCATAATATACAGTATTGTTATGAATTCCATCTCGGCTAGTATATGCCGTTTCCTTATGAGGAATAATAAAACCGGCATCAGCATACTTCTTTTTATAATAGTCAGCGGCACTCGAATCCGTACTTACTGTTCCATCAAGAGCGGAAGTGACATATGTTGTTCCATCAAATGTCAGATAATCAGATGTGGAATATTCAATACCATCAACACTGGAATCAAGTTCCGGTACACTTACACGAAGCGTGAATCCAAGACTGTTCTGATTCGTATGAGCGTCATTCGCCTTGAGACTGTCAAGGGACATTTCAAACTTATCCCCTGAACAAAAGGATCAGATGACGAAGAGAAGAAAACTACAGGATACTGTTCAAAAATCACATCACCGCCGTTAATCGACATCTTTTGAGCTCCGGCCAAAACAGATATTCCTCCGATATCAATCCAATCCCCCTGGTCTTCCTCCATGTTTATATTATAGGCATTCGAGTTCATGACTACATTCATTGAAACATCACAAAGGCCCTTATATTGTCCATTAGCAGAACTTGTATTTTTGCTGCTATCATAGTACCCCGTAAAAGGAACTGTTAATGTCTTCGACGTATCTCCATAGGTTACTGTAAATGTCACAAGACAGGAATAATCGTCAGCATCAACAAGATTATAATACGTAGTTTTGTTATTACTATCTGTAACTTCAATTTCATTTGTTGCCGGATTCAGTGTTCCGGGGAGAAAAAGAACAACATCAAACCAAACTGAATTATGCTCATAAGATTTTGATGATGAAGCATCAGCATAGAAGTCATAAGACGCTTTTTTGTTATTCAATATCACATAACCATTTTTTATATCGTCAGAACTAAGTCCGTCAGTGTATTTAGGAAAAACAAGAACTTCTATCGGCCTTCTGTATGCAGGCTCAGACTGAGATTCCATATATAGTCCATTAGGAGCTGAAACCGTAATGGTTACTGGAGATGTAATATAGCTTATACTGGATATCGTGAACAGACCAATCATTTCTGCATCGGTAAAGGATGAAGAATTATTCCCGTTAGGCGTCCATGTTCCGTCAGTTCCCTCTGTCGAATTATATTTATAATCATTCCGTACCCACCCGGAAGTACCTTTATAAACATCACTTCCTACCGGGATACCGGCAAAGGCATAATACGGGGCAAGGTCTATACTTACCGAGAGAAGAACAGATGAAATACAGATTAGAATAAACAATGTGGTTAATATCTTTTTCATGTTCTGTCACCTTATTGCACTGCTGTTATATCCAGCGTAATCGTTGCATAATAATTACCGGATGGAACCTCTTGAATTCTTGCAGAACCATTGTCAAATCCGTTTTTGATATAACCAGTAGCCTTGTCTGTGAACATGAAGTACACAGACCCGTTGACTGATCCTATGACTGAGCCCGTATCTGCATCATCCGGCACAATATTGAATTCAACACCATTCGCATCGTAGGCTTTAGTCGTCTGGACGTTATGTTCGTTAACATATTCCAGGAACTCCGTTTCTGATTCAGTATTGATTTTGAATTCACCGCTTTTACTGGTCTGAGTACCTCCTGACGTATATCCGAGGTCATAGGTAAAGGTCATGTAATAATCAAGACTGTAAGTCGTTTGTTCACTTGAAGAACTATCACGATATGTTCCTTCGCTCACCAATTTCGTAGCCTTTATTTTTAATGTGAACTTTGTATTTGCGGCAACAGACCAGTAGGCTATTTCACGGCCTTTCTCCGTTGCATTATATTGTACAAGTCGGCCTTCTATATCGAATGGCATACCGACGGAGAAGGACGAAGACTGGGTTGCAATACGGTCAAATTTGACCTTCACCTGCGTACCGTAGTTTCCCTGTACGACGATATTTCGCTGCATCTTCTCTTTCCATTCCGCAGCAGGAAGCAGAGACAGAAGTATTAATAATGCAGTCAGAAAAACAATAATTCTTTTCATCTGTCTCCTCCTTTATTCTACGGTCAAGCTGACAGTTATCTCAGCTTCATATTCACCATTCGGTATTACATCATTTCCGGACGAATCTTTTGCCGTATATGTCGCTTTATCAACAACGAGAGCTATCATTGCCTCAACTTCCCAGTAATCCACTACATCTGTTTCCGTTGAGCTTGAGGCGTAATTATAAGAACTGGAAGTACCAGTTTTTTTACCAACTTTCCATGCAAACTCGAATGATTTTTCGGTATTCTTGGTACTATCGGTGTCAGGAACGCTAAGGCCGGTCGTATCAGGAGACTTTACAGAGCTGTCAATATCACAGTAAATAGTGGTATCATTTTGGGTGATTGAACTCGTTCTGGATCCCGTTGATGTGAAGAAAGCATTGTACTTTCTGAAATAGTAAACATTTTTGATTACTTTAGACGGGTCTGTTATATTGGCAAAGTTTCCGAATGTTATCTTTACAGTATATTTACCCGTTGCATTACCGTTAACATGAACGGAAAATATGGCTTTCTTACTCAGTTCAAGGTCGGTATATGTCGTCTTTGAACCGTCATCAAGGTAATTGTTTATATAATCCGTCATATTGAGATGCTTGGAATCATTATGCTGTGTAGCATCATGAACTAAAGTCTCGTTCGGAATGGTTGCAAGAGTGCCGGTAAGAGCATCGATGATTGTAAGGCTGTTCGTCTGCTTTGTGCTTTTTTGCTTTTTATATGCAACAACCTGAAGTTCATTATCAGCCACGGCAAAGAGAGAAGATACAAATGTAAAAAGCATCAGAATAACAATTATCTTCTTCATCATACCTCCCCGTAGAGTTCTGCCCAGAACTCGTCTGCACTTATTTCTCTTTCATTCATTGTCTCTATTACTCCATAGTAGACTTCCGGTGCCGTGAGGGCTGAAGAAGTCTTCTCCGTCACCATTGTGACGAGATTCGGATCGAGATCATCTGTAACCGTTATGATATACAGATACCACCTGTTATCGGCTCTGACATCAAAGCCGTATGTTCCTGCCTTGAGGTCGGAGAGGATGTATATACCGTTGCTGTCGGTGAATGCATACTCTTCTGTTGCCTCGAGGCTTATTATGCCGTTCTTGTCAATGTCGACTGTGTAGAGCGGACTTGATCCGTTACGCCAGATATAGTCTCCGACTGTGACCGTGCCGCTGAGCGTGTATGTCGACTCGCCTTCGAGTGTGATGACGTATCCTCTTGTCTTCGTATCGGGAATGAAGATGTCGAAGGATGTGCCGGAGGAGAATCCTGTCTCGTTCTGCGAATATATCGATATATTCTGTGCTCCCGATGAGGAGAGTCCCCTGTAGAGGATGTTACCCACATATGCCGAAGGTACCGTGCTCTCGCTCGATCCTGCAGTTGCGACGCTTACCGTATTGCCCCTGAGTGCTCCCTTCTGTCTGATGAGGAGGAAGGACGACGGAATCGAGGAAGCAAACGAGAAGAGTCCGTTTGCGAAGACAGAGCTGAAGCCCATGCTTCCGGAGAGGCTTATCGACTCCATCTTTCCCGATGTGGAGAGAGATGCACTGTAGGAGAAGAGCGATGTCGACGAGGAGAAGTCGAGGCCGTAGCTGTACTGTCTCCAGTCCGTTACGTCGCTTGTCCTGATTCTTCCAGAGAGGCCGAAGTTGTTTCTCGAGTACGATGCAGATACAGATGTATCCTTTCCGCTTGTCGATGCCGTTGTCGAGACAGAACCGATTCTCATCGATGCACTTATTCTTCCAGAGTACGTGAAGCTTCCGCTTCCGTTTCCGGAGAGTGTCGAAGAGACACTGATGCTGATCTTGCCGAGGCTGAAGGACAGGGACGGTGTGACCATCCAGGTCGATGTCTTCCAGGAATACGGAAGAAGTGTTCCCGATGCTCCGACTGACCAGCTGAAGATTCCGACTGCACCGCTGAGCGAGAGTGACGGGGAGACGGTGTAACCGTTCTCTGCACTGAGGTTCGCCTTGTTGTAGGACGCGGAGACTGTAAGTCCTCTCACGAATCCCTTGCTCGATATAGTGAACTGCTCTGAGAGTCTTACATAGAGGGAAGACGACGTCGAATAGCTGTAGTTGACGTTGGCCTTCATCGTTCCGATTGCGTTGAGGTTCGTGAACTCGGCACTTACCTTGTACGAGAATACTCCCCTCTTTCCCTTGACTGCTACCTGCACGTTTCCGGTGAGGCTCTCGAAGATTCCGAGGTTTGCATAAGCGGAAGCCGAGAAGTCAGTTATGTCGTATCTCATCTTCTTTCCGAAGAGGTACGGAAGATCGACCTGCCAATCGAGTCTCTCGCTGCTGTTATCGACCTTCTGGCGTGAGAAAGCGAATGCGGCACCCCAGTATACTTCACCCGGCTGGAGGAGCGATGAAGAGTACTTGATTGTGAATGTCTCTACCTTCTCCTCGCTTCCGTCGAGAGGTGTTATGACTACCTTGATTTCGTTCGAACCCGAATAGAGCACGAAGTCCTCGAGGATGTATCTGCCGGCCCTGAGGGACTTGCGGTAGATTTCCCTTTCCTCGTTGTAGACGACGACGTTGCTGTCCTTCTCCACGAGGATTTCCCTCTGGTCGTCTCTCTTCTTCGATGTGGATGAACCGTAGGAAGATGACTTGTCTATCCTGATTCCGATAGGTGTTCCTGTCGGCGAGAACGAATCCGAAGATACGTTACCGAACCTCAGTCTCATCTCGAGGTCCTCGAAGTCCTTGTAGAAGCTGTAGCTTCCGAAGCTTACGTTTACGTTCTTTCCGCTTCCGCTGAGAGACCAGCCGAATGAACCGAAGACTTCCCAGAGTCTTACGGAGTTGCTCGAGGAGAGAGAATAGCGGAGGTTAGATAAGAATCCCTTGCCGCTGTTGATTGTCGTCGATGCAGAAAGCGAATACGACGAGATGACGTATGCGTTGACGGGATTGACCGTGACGGCACCGCTTATGGGACGTGTGACGTTCCTGGAGCTGTTACCCTTGATGCTTATTCTCGTGACAGGCATATCTGTCGAGGAGAGGTAGATGTAGCATTCGAAGAAGCTGGTATCTGCCCATGCGTCGACGCCGACGGAGGAGAGATAGTCAACGGAGTAGTACTCTTCGGTGTTGGCGAAGATTCTGTCCGTGCTTCCGTCCTCGAGATAGCCCGAGACATATGATTCGAGTTCGTATGCGCTGATGTAGACTTCTCCGTCGAGCACCTCGACTTCGATGTCTCCCTCGAGATAGTCGTTGATGTAGAGCGAGAAGTAGTAGATGCCGTCTTCAAGATCGAGGTCCTCGTCGCTGAAGTAGAAGTCTGCCCACGGGTCTTCTTCCTCTTCCTCGACCACCGGTGTCTCGACGATGTCATAGAGATACTGGCTCACAGGCTTGAAGGATGGTGCTTCCGGTACAAGTACTGCTACCGGGAGATTCTCACTGAATACAGGAGTATCGGGAACAAGTGCAGGAGTTGCCGTACCTGTGACGAATACAGGAGCTGACGGCACTTTTACTTCAGTTTCCGTCACGCCTGCAAATACCGGTGCCGCGGGGACACGGACAGGAACTGCGTCTTCGATATCGACAAGTGTCTGTGTGACTGTGATGCCGCTCGTTGTCGGAACAGCAGGAATCCTGATTACTTCTTCGATTACAACAGGCTCTGTCTCTTCTGCGGTTTCGGCTTCTGCTGTCTCTTCAACCGTGACTACAGATGCAGCAGGCTCGGAAGTGACAAAGACAGGAGCTGAAGGTACTCTGACTGGCTCTGCTTCTGCTGTTTCCGTAACCTCTTCTTCAGCTGAGAGAGGCTCTGTAACGAATACAGGAGCAGCAGGAACACGTACCGTGCTCTCTTCCTCTGTGACTTCAGTTTCCTCGACCACAGGTCCCGAAACAAAGACCGGAGCCTCGGGAACTTCAACAAGTTCCGCTTTCGGAGTCGAGACGAATACCGGGGATGCCGGAACACGCACGGATTGTAGAGAACCGGAAGATTCCGTACCGGACGGGACTGTGCCCTCGACGGTGACGGACGGGACAGAGCCCTGACCTTCCTCCCCTTCGAGTGGAAGAGACGACAACTGTGATGATGGTGAAGAAGGAACAAGGGGGGAACTCTCCTCCACGGAGGATGATTCGTAACCGGTTGTTGAAGGCTCTGTACCTGTTACTCCATCCTGATGTGCAGCAACACTACCTGTCGGCTCTTCCACTCCCTCTACGGCGGGGGTGGTTGTTATATATGACGGGTCATAGGTCTTCTCGAGACCCGTCAATGCCAGAAGCATCAGAAGAGTGACGAAGACGGCCGCAAAGATGTTCAGCTTTCCGTTGACATCCTTTTCAACGACTGCGGCGACAAGTCTCACCGTGAGATAGACGGCAATGAGACCGCCCATCAGCGTGCTGATGATATTGTCACCGAACAGTAATTGTGATAACGGAACACATACAAGTGCGCTCCCTGCGGCAATGGAGAGTACCTGAAGTACCCTCTTTGTCTTCCCCTTCATCCTGACAGCCTCTTATTTAAATTTCTTTGTCAGCTTGCAGAGTAAGTATAGTCGTAACTGATAGATACGTCGAAGTTCTTCTTGCCCTGGAGGGACTCCGGTACAGGAATGACTATCCTGAGCTTTCCGCCGCAGAGAAGGTTGCAGCCCTTGATGGAGCCCATCTCCTCGTCTGTCAGTTCATAGACCGTGTTTCCGCTCTTTACAGTGACCTGGAGGTCATTGAGGAGCTGATGTACGCTTCCCTCGTTCTTGATTGTGATTTCAAGATTGCCGTCTTCGTTGATTTCTGCACTCTGGCTTGTCTTCTCGACGATCTTCGTCGGAGCGACGTAAGCGGATGTCGAATAGACGAAGAGGAATGAGATCATCTGACCTTCGCTCTGAGTGGATGCACCTGTGGAGTATGCTATCTGCTCGGCGATGATTCTGAATGACATTTCCTCTGTAGTTGTCTTGGGGCCGCGGTATCTGACTCTGACGAGCTGTGTCGACTGTCCCTTGATGACGACCTTCTGCGGTGAAATGTTGAAGTAGCTGGAAGCATCTTCGTTGTTTTCGTTGCCGTCCTCGTCCATGACTCTCTTTTCGGCCTTGATCTCGATAGCTATCGGGCTGTCGGAATCATTGACGATTGTGTAGACCTTCTGCGAACCGGAACCCGATGCGTCGAATGTGACGTTGAGCGGTGAGAACTGATAAGCGGAAAGTGTGAACGAAAGCGCTGCGAGAAGCAGCATGATCAGCAGTATTCTCTTTTTTGCCATTATTTTACCCCTTATAATGTCAATAACAATGTAAACCATCGGACGCCTTCCATCCGAAAGTCAAGGGACGTATATCATGGTTACGGGCTTTTGTATGTTGGAAAACGAACATTGTTAACTATTTTGGGTCAATCTTAACGAATTTTATATATTTCTTTCATTCAAAAAGTATATAACTCCTATGAAATTAGCGCTCGGCAGACGCCGGAAGCATGGCCGCAATATGTCAAAAACCGGACATAATGTACGTTTTTTAACTTTATTAGCCGTCAACATCTGTAAATTCTGTTGTTTTTCCAATTTTTATTTAGAAAAACACTTGCTTTATTTTGATTTTAATGTTTCGATTTTACGTGTTGGGGTTTGTAAAATTTATTTAACAGAGGGGTAACCTATGGAGTACGACTACACATTACTGAGAGACATCAGCCTTTTCAGGGGAATGACGAATGAGGAGATCGCGTCATCCATTCCGCTCATCGACGGAAGGGTCTTGAGTGCCAAGAAGGATGAGTTCATCATCAAGAACGGCGACGAATGCCGCTATATGGGTATTATAATAAAAGGTAAGGGAATGCTTATCCAGGACGATGTCTGGGGACACAGGAACATCGTCGGCAACGTTCTTCCCGACGAGACGTTCAGCGAACCGTTCTCCCTTTTCCGCATCCACGTGCCTCTTTCCGTAATCGCAACGGAGGACACTGTCTATTTCTACTTCGATGCGACGAAGGTCGTCACCGACAATCCTCATAACAGCCACGTTCACATGCTTCTCACGAACAACTTCATCACTCTTCTCAACCGCAAGATAATGAGGCTTGTCGACAAGATCACGCATACGACACAGCGTACTACGAGGGCGAAGATTCTCTCCTACCTCAACACCTGTGCATACGAGAACCAGAACCTGACGTTCACGATTCCGTTCAACCGCCAGCAGCTTGCCGACTATCTCGGAGTCGAGAGAGCGGCAATGACTGTCGTTCTCTCCGAACTCAAGGAAGAGGGTCTCATCAGCTTCCAGAAGAACACGTTCACTCTCATCAGGAACAATCTCTACTGATTCATTCCTGTTCTTTATGATAAAGGACCCCGGTTCAGCCGAGGTCCTTTCATTTTGCTGATTTTGTGTCAGACAAGATCCTTTCGATTCTTGATGCGCTCTATCTCGTCCCTGAGGACGGCGGCCTTCTCGAATTCAAGCGATGCGGCATAGTCCCTCATCTGCTTCTCGAGGTCCTTGATGTACTTCTTCCTGTCCTTCTCGGAGAGGAGGTTGTAGGAAGAGGAAAGTATCTTCGCGTCCTCCTTTGCTATCTCCTCGCTGTCCTTTATCTCGCGTTCGAGTATGTCTTCGATTTCCTTCTTTATGGTCTTGGGGGTTATGCCGTGTGCCTTGTTGTAGGCCATCTGCACCTCACGGCGGTGATTGGTTTCCTTAATGGCCTCATCCATGGCGTCACTGTGCTTATCCGCATACATTATTACTCTGCCGTCTGCGTTTCTCGCGGCACGTCCTATCGTCTGGATAAGCGATGTGGCGGACCGCAGGAACCCGATCTTGTCGGCATCGAGGATTGCCACGAGCGATACTTCCGGAAGATCGAGGCCCTCCCTCAGGAGGTTGATTCCCACCAGGACATCGTACTTTCCCTTTCTGAGGTCTCTCAGGATGTCGACTCTTTCAATGGTGTCGACCTCGCTGTGGAGGTACTGCACCTTGAGACCGAGGTTTGCGAGGTAGGAAGTCAGATCCTCGCTCATCTTCTTCGTGAGCGTCGTGACAAGCACTCTCTCTCCCTTCTCTATGGTCTTACGTATCTCGCCGTAGAGATCCTCCATCTGGCCTTCCGTCGGCCTGACAGAGATTTCGGGATCGAGGAGGCCCGTGGGCCTTATGAGCTGCTCGACTATCTGGACGGATTCGGCCTTCTCCCTCTCTCCGGGAGTCGCCGAAACGTAGATACGCTGCCCGACCTTACTGTCGAACTCGTCGTACTTCATAGGTCTGTTGTCGAGTGCGGAGGGAAGACGGAAGCCGTACTCGACAAGGTTTGTCTTACGCGACCTGTCGCCTTCGTACATCGCACCTATCTGCGGCAGTGTCACGTGGCTCTCGTCTATGAATGTGACGAAATCATCAGGGAAGTAATCGAGAAGAACCGGAGGTCTCTCCCCTTCCTTTCTTCCCGTGAGCGGACGCGAATAGTTCTCGATACCCGAGCAGTAACCTATCTCCTGGAGCATCTCGAGGTCATATTCGACACGGCTCTTTATCCTCTCGGCCTCGACGAACTTCCCGTTGGATATGAAGTACTCGTATCTCTCGTCCTTCTCCTTCTCGATTTCCCTTATGGCCCTGTCTATCTGGCTCTGCGGCAGTACGAACTGCTTTGCAGGGTAGAGCGTGACACTCTCCACACTCTCCCTTCTCTCTCCCGATACCGGGTCGAACCAGACTATCTCCGAGATTGTATCCCAGTCGAGGATTATGCGGAACGCCGTCTCGAGGTATGCGGGATATATCTCGATGACATCGCCGCGGCTGCGGAAGCGCCCGCGTTCGAAAACATCGTCGTTACGCTCGTAGAGCATTCTCAAAAGCTGATCGAAGACTACCTTCCTGTCGAACTCGTCCCCGACCCTGAATGACCAGAGCATGTCCCTGAGGGACACAGGGTTACCGAGGCCGTATATGCACGATACCGTTGCAACCACGATAACATCCCTTCTCTCCATGAGCGAGAAGGAGGCATGGAGCCTCAGGCGGTCTATCTCGTCGTTGATGTCGACTTCCTTCTCTATATAGAGGTCCTTCCCGGGAACATATGCCTCCGGCTGATAGAAGTCGTATGTGGA
>CAZGNN010000034.1:0-10694 GCA_964527335.1 uncultured Spirochaetaceae bacterium
CTTCGTCTATCCCGAGGGGATGCTGAAGACCTTCCTTCCGGTGGGAGGAGACCTCATCACGCGTCTCTTCGTATCGGGAAAGAAACATCCGAAGGAATGCAGGGAGACCAGGAAAGATATCGACAGGATAATGACCAGGGTCATCACGGAGTGGACGGAGAACTGAGGTCTGTCATAAAGCCCTCCATTATGTTAGAGTACAGATAATGGATAAGAAATTAACGAGTTTTGACATAGCCCGCATAGCAGGAGTTTCGCAGACATCTGTCTCCCTTGTACTCAGGGGAAAGTGGAGAGGAAGAGTCGGAGTCGATACCGCGAACAAGATTCTCGCAGTCTGCGACAAGTACAACTACCGAGTGAACTTCGCCGCGTCTTCACTCAAGACAGGAAAATCGAGAAACATCTCGCTTGTGGTACCCGACAGCGAGAACCCCTTCTTCAGCCACATACTCCACTCCCTCCGTGTCAGATCCATTCCGAAGGGATATGAGTGCATGCTTGTCGAGACCGCCAATTCGAATACCTGGTATGACTATATAGAAGGATCGCTCCTCGGAGGAGAGACAGCCTACGCAGTCAGCCTCTACAACGACCTCATCGAAGTCAGCCCGGCAATAGCGAAAAGCGTCATAACCGTAAATGACGTTCCCGGGAGCGGAAGCAGCATAGTGATAGATTTCAGATGGGCTGTAGGCGAAGCCGTGAGACTGTTCAAAGAAAAAGGCTACAACAACATCATCTACCTGCACTCTGTAAAGGACACGGCGGAAAATATGAGAACAAATGCTTTCAACCTGGAGTGCGCAAAGTACGGCATCACGCAGAGCGAACTCCTCATCACAGGCCACATCGAAAACAATGTCGAGACACTTCTCACCGAGATGAAGGACAGACTTGTACCGCATCAGGCTCTTCTTCTCGGAGACGACCTCTACGCAAAGGGAACATATTTCTTTGCCGAAAAGAACGGACTCACCATCGGAAAGGACATCGGCGTCATAAGCCTCAACAGCACATACATCTGCGACTGCTTCACTCCCCGCCTCACATCATTCGGCTTCGATGCCGATACGCTGGTATCTGCAATAATGGATATGATAGAGAACGGAGAGGGAGAAAGAAAGACTGTGTTGCTCCAGACTCACAGCAACGGAAACACATCATTCTGAAAGACATAAGCCGCTTTTTGCAAAGAAGGCGGCCTTTTCTTTGGAAGAACAAAGGATTTAATTCATAAATTATTATTCTTAAAAAGGAATATAAGATTCGGTAAATAACTTCAAAACCGCATCAAAATACCTTTCCAAAATAAAAACGGGAATATCTTTCACTTCTTCAGGAATGTCAGGATTCTTCCGAGTTCCGCTTCGACAAGAGAACTCCGGACATCGACAGCTGCCTTTGTTGACGCATCACGTTCGAGTATTCTTGAAGCCGGAACGTAAACTCTTCCTCTTTCTTCGCCTTCCGTTTCAACGGTAAGCGGAGTTCTCAACAGAGTGAAATATTCGGGATGTATGGCACAGACTACGGCAGAAGGGTCATGAACGTATGTGTCGATGTCGCCTGTTGTGTTTTCGATATAGTAAAGAAGCATCTCGCCGAGAAGTCTGCCACTCTCTTTTCCCGTGTTTATCCAGCTTTCTGCATCGCTACGACTCAGTCTCGACCTCATCGTCACATCAAGACCGACCATCGTCACATCCAGTCCGCTTTCATAGACAGTTCTGGCAGCTTCGGGATCCTTATGGATGTTAGCTTCCGCAACGGGAGAGACATTACCCCTGACAGTAAGGGCCCCGCCCATGGAGACGACTCTTACTTTTGACAAAGAAAGTGAAGGCTCGAGAAGAAGCGCGAATGCAAGATTAGTCAGCGGGCCTGTCGCCACGTAGACAAGTCTCTCCCCGTACTCCTTAATCATCCTTATGAGCCACTCGATTCCGTTCTCATCCTCAGGCTTCCTCTCAGAATGCGGGAATGTGACATTGCCGGTTCCGCCACTGCCGTGAATGCGTCTGCTGATTTCTGACGGAACATGCTCGTCGCTTACGGAGAGAGAATTCTCCTTACCTCTGTATACCGGAACATCATCGCGTCCTGCGGCATGAAGAATACTGAGAGAATTATTAACGCTTTCTGAGAGAGTCACATTGCCGTATGTTCCGAGAACACCCAGGAGGTTAACTTCGGGATGGATTGCAGAGAGAAAGAGAGCTATGGAGTCGTCGACTCCGGTGTCGTTGTCAAGGATGATATTCGTCATTTTCACTGTTTCCAATCGAGTGTGTCCTCAAGCCAGGAAAGGGCAAGAGGCAGCCACTCTGACGTTCTCTCCTCGGGGGAGTTCACGTCGTTCGTGCATATCGAGAGACCATGCTTTCCCTTCTGGAAGAGATGATATTCGAAAGGAATATGCTTTTCTATGAGAGCTTCAGACAGCAGCAGTGTGTTCATGGGATGAACGGACTTGTCTTTCGTCGTATGCCAGATGAATGTCGGCGGGATTTTATCAGTAATCTGATTCTCGAGGGAGTAGTATTCCTTCTTCTTCCCGTCACCGCCCGTTATATTGAACGTTGAGACTTCATGTCCGTATACACCCGTAGTCACCACGGGATAGCAGAGAACAAGTGCGTCAGCCTTTCCCGTCCTGAAGTGGCACTGCGAAGAGAGTGCAAGATGGCCGCCTGCGGAAAATCCGACAAGGACAATCCTGTGCTCATCCGTGTCATATCCGGCGGCATTCTCTCTGAGATGGAGAATTGCCGCATTGACTTCCGCTTCAGGTTCATGAAGAGCGATGTTCTCACGTCCGACCGTATAGTCGAGCGTGAACACCTGATAACCCGCAGACAGGAACTTCAGCATCACGGGCTCAGCCTCTCTTCTGGAACGTATATGGTAGCCACCGCCGGCAAGGACAAGGACACAGGGCCTCAGGTAAGGCTCGTCATCCTTCAGTCTTTCGTGGAGAATACCGTGGAGGGCTACCCCTCCGACTTCAGTCTCAATAGTTTTCACTGTACCTCTTCCTGTATTCAAGGGTGTCGTTGATGAGCATCTGGGCAAAGTGGGGAGCCGAGAAATCGACGGGAAGCTTATTCATCTCCTCATCGATTTTCTTCAGTACCTCCGGGTCTTTGTATGCCTTTTCGATTATATCGAGCTTCTCCTCGAGGTCATCGCTTGTCCATCCCACAGGATAGGCATTGAAGAAGAGCTGTGTCGAACGTCCCATATACAGGACTTCGGAGACAAGGAACGGACGCTTGAGGTAGAGCGACTCCATTAAAGAGTTCGCACCGGCCTTGCCCATCTGCAGATCGCAGGCCATGATGTACTCCTGTGCGTTGTTCACGAAGCCTCTCATCTCGAGGTCGAAGTCAGGATACTTCTTTTTGAATATGCCGAATTCGGCTTCGGTCGTCTTGCTCTTTCCGCCGATTACCACCACCTGGATATCGAGATTCCTCTTCACCATGCCGTAGAGCATCTTCGGGTTCCCGATCCCCTCTCCTCCGAGGTTCCAGAGAACTGTGAACTTGTTCTTGAGAGCGAGCTTTCTTCTCGCCTCTTCCTTCGTCATCTTCTCGCAGACTTCGAATTTCTTGCTCAGGGGGAACGGACAGAGCTTCGTCCTTGACGGATCCTGTCCCATCTTTATCGTATGTTCGACACCGAGTGTCGTCGATATGTAGCACATCGTGAGGTCATTGTCGACGCCGGCCTTCACCTGATCGAAGAGATCAGCCGCATAGTCATATACAGGGCAGTTGGCCCCGATCTTCTTTATGATTGCCGGAAGCATTGCAGCTCCCATGAAGTTCGTGCTGACGATGAAGTCGGGTCTTTCCTTGAAGAACCACTTCTTGAAGTGTCTGATTCCCTTCGGGCTTGTGGAAAGCATCTTTAAAGAGTCGTGAGCACTTCTGTTATTGGAAAGCGCATCGACCTTCTTCTCGAGATTCGGATGATGGAGAAGATATCTCCAGTATTCCTTGCATATCTTGCGGAAGAGCGGCATGCGGAACACGAGGAACAGGTCCTCGACTACGGCCTCATGGCCCATATCACGGAAAGCGTCGGCAAGAGCGACAGCCGGAATGTAGTGTCCCTTGCCTGCGTCAACGTATAAAAAAGCACCTTTCATAAACTTTTTCCTTTGAGTAAGCGGATAACCCTTGTCTTCTCCTCTCTGAATCTCTCCAGGTATTCTTTCAATCCCATACCTCTGAAGAGAACCCTCCAGTAGTAAAAATAGTATTTGGTCAGAAAAAACAGACCGCTGTAGTATACTATCTTCCTGTCCCCTATTTTCAAGCCTAAATCGATGTTTGACAAGTAGCCGTCCATCTCGTCGAGGGCACGGTGTGTGAACGGCCCGTGACTGAGTCCCTGACGGTTTATCCTGTAGTGATATACGGCATCATTCACAAGGACTACCTTCTCTGCCCTCAGGACTACCTGAGGCATGAGGACAACGTCCTCGAATATCCTGTCCTCTGGAAACGAAAGCCCAGAGAAGAGAGCTCTGTCGAAGAGACGGGAGTGCGAGTAGCAGAACACGCCCGCTGGCTTCACCATGAGGCGCACGAACTCCCGCCCGGAGTAAACCACACTCTCTTTCTTTCTTTTCTTCTCTCCCGGTCTTTTTCCCCTGAACGGTACAACAGCAGAAGATGCAATACCAGACTTCGTACGCTCTTTCGCGAGAAAGAGCTTTTCTATAAAACCGGAAGAAAGAACATCATCCGCATCGACAAAGAGTACCATCTCGCCCGAGGCGAGGGAGAGAAGCGTGTTTCTCGCGCTCCCGACTCCCCGGTTCTCCCGGGAGATGTACCTGATCCTGTCATCGGAGACTGACCTGATTATATCCTCACTAGAATCAGTCGAGCCGTCATTGAGGACTATTATCTCGAGATTGCGGTAACTCTGCTCTGTTACCGAGAGGAGAGTGTCACGGATATACTTCTCTGCGTTATATACGGGAATGAGGACACTGATCAGGGGATTATTCACTTCCTGTCCCCCTTTCTGTATGCCCTTCCGTCGAAGAGTGACGCTATATAGTCAAAGAGAAGTGCAAAAGACGGAAGGAAGACAAGAGTCGAAATCATGCACGCCATGAGCGTGACGCTCATGAGGAGGCCGAAATAACGTATCGGGACATAGCTTCCGAACGAGAGCATGAGCATTCCGCTCACAATCGAGAGCGTCGTGAGAACGATGGGGCGTCCGGTGTTCTTGACGGCGGCCTCAATGCTTCTTCCGGGAGACTTGAGCTTTTTCTCGAGGCGGCGGTAACGCAAGGAGAAATGAAGTGCATCGTCGACACCGCATCCGACCGCGATGGACGAGAACGAGACCGTGATTATGTCGAAGGGAATCGAGAAGAGATACATGAAGATGTAGTTGATCATGATTCCCGCAGTGACAGGAACCAGTACAAGAAGGCCCCGCGGGAACGAGAGAAGGAAGAGTGATGCGACGATGAGAATCGACACCATGCTCAGAATCGTCGATATCTTCTGGTCTGAAAGAAGACGTGAGGAGAACTTCGCGCTTATTATCGGGTACCCCGAAATACTGACCTTCGTACCCGAAGGCAGGAGCGACAGTGACGATACCATATCGGAATACACTTCACTGACACTTGTCGTAGTGATGAGGTCCTTCTTGTCCCCGTCCCAGGTCTGGATTGTTATCGTGAGGGTGTTGAAGTCCGAGGAGACAATCCTGGTCATCTCGGGAATGGCATCGGCATAGTTCACGAGGACCGAGCGGAGTATGCCCATGACGCCTTCGTCGGAGGGAATCGAGTACGAGCCGAGGATCTCACGCGATGCGAATGCCACATACTGCGGGAACGAGATTATCTGGAGAACGTGTCTGTTCTCCCTCATGTGTTCCTCCCAGGAGAAGACGGCATCGAGGTTTTCCTTCTCGAGGAAGAAGTTCTCCGCTCCCTCGGGGGCGGTAACCGTCACCGTGAACGGTGTCGTTCCCCCTATCTCCTTCGAGAAGAAACGGCAGTCGATGCCGAATTCGTCATCCTCTGCAAAGTATGACATGTAATTCGAGTCGACGCTTATCCTGTCCTTCACGAGGAAGAAGATTGAGGCTATTACACAGAAGAGCACAATCATCCAGGGCCATATGCGAACCACAGTCCGGCTCCATGAGTTGATTATTCTCTGGAGAATCCCGTTTCTGAGCTTCTCGCTCTTTCCCTTCTTCGGACGGGGAAGGAGAATCAGAAATGACGGAAGGCAGAATACGGCGAGAACGGCTGAATAGAATACCCCGAATGCGACCGAGATACCGAAGCCGTAGAGCGTGTGCGACGGAGAAAAAGAGAGAGCAAGGAAGCCCAGTATAGTCGTCAGGGCCCCCAGGACTATCGTCATTATTATGTGCTTGGAGGAAACAATCACATCCTTACCCGAGAGATAGTACTCGTTCAGCATGTGCATCGAATACGTGCTTCCGAGAATGAGCACGAGGCACGGCGTCAGGATACTCAGGAGGTTGAGTTCAAGGCCCAGGAGTGCCATCGTTCCGAGTGTCCAGACAAGGGCCGCGACGGAGAGCACGAAAGGAAGAACGACAGCACGGAACGTGCGGAACGAGAGAAAGTAGACGACGACCATCAGTAAAAGCGCCAGTCCTGCAAGGACGTAAAGGTCCTTCTTCAAGGCCTTCATCACTTCATTCGATATCACCATATTGCTCATGAGAATGACTCTCGCACCCTTCTCCCTGAGGGTATCGAATACTTCCGAGAGGCTTTCGAGCTGCTCACCCGATGCCTTGTCGGCATAGATGAACTGGAGAATGAATGAACTGCCGGAGCCTCCGACAAGGTAGTACGGGACTATCGGGTCATTCTGGATCCGGCTCCTGAGCTCTTCAGCTTCCTCTTCTGTCCACTTACCGCCGTCATTCGCTCTCATGGATTCTATTGCCATGTAGCCGTCTTCACCCTTCAGGGTAAACCAGTCGAGAACGGATGAGGGACGCGCAGAGTCACGGCGGCCGTCGATGGTGTCTATGCACTCCTCGAGAGCGTCGAGGAAATCGGGGTCATAGAGGTTCTCAGAATAGACGAGAACATACATCGTCGAAGTGTATGGCTCGTCCTTCTCCACTGTCCCGTTCGTCGATGCCGTAAGCCCGGTGCGGTAGCTGCTGCTTATGATGTAATCGGTGTTGATGGAAGATGAAGACGATTCCTCAGCTTCGGCGAGGACGGCAGTCTGTCCGCCGACTCCGCCTTCGTAACAGTCCGTTATCTCATCCCAGGGAAAGAGTGCCGTGAAGTCTCCCGATATCACAAGCTTATCGAGATTAGAGGCAAAGAAGACTGTGAGAAGTGCAGCGATGAGGATGATGACAAAAGCTCCGGCCTTCTTCATTTCTCCATCCTCCTCTCGCGGTAGAACGAATAGACGACGGCAGAGCTCAGGATAAAGAGAATCTGCTCGCTTCCCCCTATGAAATAGATGCTGCTCTCGGCAGTGGCATGAATGAGAAAGAAAATCATGAGGACAGATGACGGGAGGACACAACAGACGCTCTCTCTCTCCTGTCTCATGGTTCCGAATGATGAAATGAAGAGGAATATCACACCGAACGTGAAGGAAACGGCACTCACGACTCCGTACTCCACAATGAACTGGATGTAGATATTGTGCATGAGATGCTTCTCTCCGAGATACTCGGCAAGTGTCCTGCTCATTCCCCTCTCCTCGAGGGCAAGAGTCATTCCTTCCGAGTTACCGCCGAAGCCGAAAAGATACTCCTCGGCTTCCATCCTCGAAAGAGTCTCTGTCCATATGGTGGTGCGCCCCGATGTAAGGGAGGCAAGTGTCTCGCTCCTCATGGAACGCGACGACGAGAGAAGATAGACGACAGTCACACCGATTGCCGCTACGGCGACAATGGAGACAAGAATAACCGAGAGCCTGTTCCTGGAATGAAGGAGTGAGAATACGAGGAAGAAACAGAGTGCAGTGATGAGCGCAAAGTATGATGTACGGCTGTCCGTCATCTTGAGTGTGTATGCAAAAAGGAGAGACGAAAGAAGGAGAGCGATGTTCGCTGTGACAGTGCTTATTATTCCCTTCTTTCTTCCCATCATGGAGAGTGAAATAATAAGGGACGAGGCCGCAACGACGGCAAGGGAGTTCGTCTGGTTACTCAGTCCGTTGTATCTTGTCTCCCCGCTCTCTATTCCCATCACAAGACTCATTATGGAATAGAATACCGAGAATGCGATGATGAAGGCATAAACCGGCACAAGAATGCTCTGAAGCTGTCTTTTGAGAACGATTACGGCGACTGCAACAGCCCAGCTCTCGAGAAGAGCAAATGCGGCGACCATCAGCCTTGTGCTGTCGGAGCCCCCGACAACCGACGAGACGAGAATCACGAGAGTCATCACCGTCAGCGATGTCGACACGGGATTGGAATAATACTCCCTATTGAGGAAGAACCAGAGAATGACGAAGAAGAACGAGAAGACGGCAAGGACGGCATCCAGGACCATCACGAGGTTATAGAGATCGTGAATCTTCTCGAGGTACCCGACAACTGCGAATGCAAAGAGAAGACACTCTGATGATACAGTCCAGCCGAGGGAATACTTCCTTCTCATTTCTTTCCCCCCCTGAAGATACTCTTTCTTGCAGAAGGAAAGAGAAGAAGCCAGAGAGCCACTGTCAGAGCCCATCCAACGAATGCCGTAAGCACACGGCAGAAAACAGTCATTTCCTCCGTCACATACCATACGGCAACGATGACGGAGAGCCCCAGTGCCATCAGGAATGCCTCCTCGGCACAGAAGTCCCACTTATCATCTCCGAGGGCACTTTCGAGAACAGTCCTGTTCTCACGCCACAGAACTACAAGGATATAGGAAGCCGTGAAGGCAACGGGTATTCCCATGAGTCCCATGAAACGGGAAAGAACGAGGGAGAGCACGAGGGCCGTCAGCACTTCCGCCACCGCCTTCTTCCAGTCACGCGAATAGATTCCCGCGGCGTCGCGGAAGACGACAGCCGTCGTCCTGAACGACGAAAGGAAGACAAGGAATGCAAAGAGGGCATCGTAGCTTGTCCCCAGGAGATAGTTCTCCCCGAACGAGAGCGTTATGTAGGGCGAATAGACGACAAGTGCAAGAAGAGAGGCAAGAAGAGAGAGAATGAAGTTGAAGTAGACACTTCTCTTATAGAGGACGAGGTTCTCCTCCTCCGTTCCCCCGAGGTACTTCAGTGTGACAGTCGGAGTGACAGTCGACTCATAAATCCAGAAAGGAGTGAGGAAAGCGGAAGTCACAAGCAGATAGTTGGAGTACAGTCCCGCAACAGCGGCACCGAAGAGGACAGATACGAGAACGGGCTCGAGGGAGCGGTAGAATACAAACGAACCGCGGTGGAACGTCATGCCGAGGATGTTGCGGCCGATTCTCTCTCCCTCATCCTTCTTTCCGTCCTTGACCTTCAGATAAGGGTAATCGTGACCTGTCTTCAGATATATGAGGAAGTACGTGAGGAACGTCAATGCCGATATTGCCGAAATATAGAGAAAGTAGTTCTGAGTCCTGAGGATTATGAAGAGCGCAAGAAGCTCCCCGGCTATCCTCCCCGTCTGCACGAAGACGGAAACAACCCAGTTACGCTGCATTGCACTTAAAAGGAGCACTCGCTGCCCGAAGATGTACTGTCCCAGCTGCCCCAGGAGATAGATGACAAAGAGAAGCGGGATTCTCCAGCTCTCCTCACCGCTGAGAAGCGGCATGAAGAGAGAGGCCAGAAGACCGAGAGAAAGTATGATGAGCGACGCAATGCGGCAGTAACGGCCGACAGTCCTGACAGAGGAACGTATCTCATTCTCCTTTCCGTCCTTCACGGCGGAGAGAAGATAGTTCATGAGATATGTCGTAACCCCGATGTCGAATGCGGAGAGAATGAGAAACGAATTCTCGAAGAGGCTGTTGAAGCCTGCGTAGACTATGTCCATCTTCCGGACAAGCACGATACGCTCCGCATACATCACAATGGCGCCGAGGAGTGCCAGGACGATGCCGACTGTGTAGTTGAGCCCCGCTCTCCTTGTGTTCCTGTCACTCACCTTTCGCGGCCCTCCTGAATGATTCGTGGAGCTTTTCGGCAAAGATGGGAAGAGAGAAGCCCAGACTCGTACGCACTGCGGCTTCCCCGATTTCCCTTCTCTTCTCTTCGGAGGAGATCAGAGTGTCGGCAAGTGCGAGAAACTCGTTCTCCGTATTGTACGAGAAGCCGTTGACGCCGGGAACAAGATAGTTCGAAAGAATGGAGTCGTACCTCACGAGAAGAGGAAGTGACGACGCCATGGCCTCGATGTATGAAAGGCACTGCGTCTCACTGAGGGACGCACCGATGTAGATGTCCCCCGCCTGATAGTATCTCCAGATGACAGACGAGTCGATCAGACCCGTGAACACTACTCTCTTCTCAAGGCCCTCGTCCCTCACTCTCTTCTCGAGAGCCTCCCTCTCCTCGCCGTCACCGACGATGAGGAGTTTCACTTTTCCCTTCACCTTCGAGAAGAGAGTGAGAACCTCGTTAACGTTCTTCTCCCGGCTCAGGCGTGATACCGATACGAATACGGTATCTTCATCGTCAAACCCGAGCGACGCTCTTAAT
>CAZGNN010000035.1:0-10664 GCA_964527335.1 uncultured Spirochaetaceae bacterium
TTATGTTCATCTTCCCGAACTTGTCCTCGTCACGGCCCGATACACTTCCGAGGTATTTATACTCCTTCATGAAGTTCTTCGCCGGAATGTTGATTACAAAGCACCCCGTCTCCTTCACAATATGGTAGGAGAACCTTGAAGGAACTATTCCTATCATGACCATCACGGGATTGAAGCTCACGTTGGCTGTAAATCCTACGACGAGGGCGTTGTTCCTGCCATCGGCTCCACGGCAGCTGACAATGGTATTGGGATGCGGCATCGGCGCAAAAGGTATCTTAACTGACTTCTTCATTGTCTACTCCTCCGGTCTCAGCTGAGAGACAGAGTCTGTCTCGAATCGTATCCGTCCTTCTTGAATGCTGAGAAGAGAACTTCCATCAGGGACGGATGGATACAGAGAAGGTGCATCGGATGACCTTCATCGTAAAGCTTTCTGAGTGCAGGAAGAGGAATCTTCTTGTATTCCGCATGAGATACATATCTTTCGCTGAAGGGCTCGACTATCTCGGCCTTTCCGGTAACCTGTACGCTTCTGAGTCCTCCGAACGAGGGATTGTTGTCATAGACGGCAAGGGATACGCTGTCGTTCTTCTCGAGAGCGAGAAATTTGTGTCCGCCCTCGGTGAAAATCCAGAACGCACCGTCATGGAAGCTGTATTCAAGCGGCGTGCATCTCACGTAGTCACCGTACCCGGTTGCAAGTGCACATACACTGCTCTCCGAAAGGTATTCAAAAACCTTTTTCCTGAGTTCATCCTCAGGCATTCTCCTGCCGTCCTTCCTGTCCCAGAAGGAAGCGGCACTTCTGTATTCTTCTCCGGTCATTTCTTTTGTCTCCGCCATGCAGTGTAGCACTAACGGGAAAGAATGCCATCATCGAATTTCAGAACAAGCTTCCTTCCGTCCTTTCTGAAAAATCGAACGAGGAATAAGGAGAATACTTCACTCTGAAACCGCAGGCGGAAAGGAAGGCAGTCCTGTTATTCAGTTCATCAGGTCTCTTCCTCTGATAATTTTCCCTTACCTCAAGCCGAAAAGAATCCAGATTCCAGAAGTCTTTCCTGCCCTAATCTTCATGAATTCATGAACTTATACATGTTATGCGCCAGCCCTGCTGTTTCGGACCTGAAACTTTCCGTGGTTCAGGAGCATACTTATATCTGGTTTAATTCCATATATATTATTCTATTTTTGACATCCTATTTCGGAATCATATTTCATGCTTTTAATAATATTCACATAGGCTTTTCAGACTATATCCAATTTTGCAGAGTTCAGCCAGCAAGCTGCACTCCTCTATTCTCCCATCAAAGAATACACTCAGTTTTCTCTTATTCTCTGTCTCATGACACTGAAATTACTTGCATGAAAGTTCCCCATCGTTCAGGCTTTAGCACCTTGCTATTCGGCAGGTTGCTGCACGATTAACGGGAGTGTTCCTCACGTGCTCTCTATGGATTACGACGCCGTCATCATTTCAGACGGCTCCGGCATGTGTGACCTTATGGCCACTTTGTCATGTACGTTTGATTCAGGAGATCAGTTTTCTCAACACGACGCAGCATTCGTTCGTCTTAGGCCTTTCTCTCTTCATGACATATAGTAACCCGCAAAACGGAACTGCCTGTTCACAGCTGTAAAAAAAGAGGAACCGTTTCTGTTCGCGATTCCTCTTGTATCCCGATTGAGAGGAAGATCTCCTTCCGATTCGTGTCAGTTCGTCTTGTGCTCATTTACCCATTGAACGGCAGAAGCAAATCTTGCATCAGTCGTATATGTCTCGTCGACAGCGACGGTTTTATCTGGCTCGATACCACAGACTTCATAGCTGACGAAAGATCCGTCCCTTGCCACATACCTTGTCTCGAATGTCGTCATCTGTATTCCTACGTTCTTTGAAGAGAATGTTCCTGAATGGTAAAGAGACCTCTGCGCCATGGTATATGTTCCGCCGTATGTTGTTCCGCCGATTACCGCCCCGTTCTTCATGATGTTCTTCGCAATGCTTGCACTGAGTTCCGCACACGAAATCGAATTCCCGTTGGTAAGTACAACAAAAGGTTTGCCATAGTCCTGTTCTGCCGTACAGAAGCTCTGCTCTATCGACATGTCAATCCAGGGCCCGTATTCATATCTTGAGTAACCGTCCTTGTATTTGGTTTCAGCGAATTTTGTCTCACTGCTGAAGAAGGAACCGAAGATTGTCTCGAGCGTTGAGTTGTCTCCTCCGCTGTTGCTTCGTACGTCCATAATCACGCCTTCGATTTCGTATGTCTCCTCTGCTCCGGAGGAATTCGTCATCGTACATGTTCCTGTCTTACCGATTGATGTGAGCGCATCAAACATCTTCTTGATTCCCTCGAAGTCTTTAATATAACCCGTAAGGTCATATCTTGAACTCTTATCCCAGAGATAGTCGTGTAACTTCCGTGAATTTTCAGATAAAGAGTTTTTCTCCTCCGGTGTAAGAGTTTCCTTGAAGAGAAGTTCCTCGGACAGATATTTGTTCATGTATGAGATGAAAGACGAAAAATAGAAGTAGAAGATATTGTCATCCGTAACGCCGTAATAGTAGCTGAAGCCGTCAATGTTGAAAGCTGCAACAACTTCATTCCATGCCGACTCCTGATCATCCAATTTCGATCCGTCTGTATGTGACGGTACGGATTTGAAGCTGTAACCCTGAGATGCCTTGAATCCCGTTCCGGTATGGAAAACGTTGCTGGAAGTAAGTTTCGTTACTTCACTGTAGCCTTCGATGGCGTCCTCATAGTATTTAAGAAGCTCAGCTTCTGATTTTGCATCGTCCTCTGTTTCTATATCGGCAACACCGTCTACAGAAACAATATGACCGTACTGTTCCATTGACCAGATAACATCTGGGAAGGACAGATAGCTCTTTCCTGTACGCTGTGCCCACTTTCTTTCGCGGGCAGGCGACATAAGGAGAGAATTCTTGAAATTGTCTCTGATTATGAGGTCATAATGGCCGTCGTCGATATTGATGGCTATTTCCTTGAAGTATCTGAAGGCTTTGAGAGAATCATTGACATCTGAGTAATCGAGCTTCTGGAAGAGAGGGAGATACTTCTCATACACGGCATCCCAGTCGAGGTCAGTCTCGATGTCAAAGTGTGCGTACTCCATGTTCATCTCATTCCAGTACTGGAGGAATACCTTCTCCCACGAATCATCCGGAGATGCTGCTTCTGCAGTACATGAAGAAAGCAGGATGACAGATATTACGATTAAAATTATTGAGAGTGCTTTCTTCATTTTCCGCACCTCCACATGAGTCCGCCGACAAGAGAGAATGTTGAGTTATGTACAGGATAGGCGCCGTATTTCTGCGCTCTGTTGAGATCCGTCAGAGAAAGCGAATACCCCACTCTGAGAGTTCCATCCGTTTTCTCGTCAAGCTTTAACTTCACGCCGAGAGACGCCGTGACTCCCGTCTGGAAGCGGTTATAGTTGGAGAGGTCCGTTTCCTGATTGAAGTCCTTGAGTGACGGCGTTATGTCTATTGTGTATGCCTTTCCATAGCGTCTTCCGCTAAGCCACCAGCCGACAAAGCCGCCGAAAGACGCAAAGAGAGAGCAGCTGCTATCCGGGAATGTATATGTGTAACGGAAAGCGAGTGGAAGCTCCAGGAAGCTGTTATCTGCCGTGTAATCGAGCGTCCTTATATTATCATCAGAGGTTCTCGAGTAACCGTAATTCCTGAATGAGTAAGAAAAGCCTGTCTCGAGGGAGAGTGACGGGGTGAATTCAACAATGACAGGAATTGAGGATGTGAAGCCTGCTTTCCAGGTGTATTCATAGTTTCTGTATCCCTTTCCCGATATTATCATATTCCAGTCGGCTCCGGCTTCGAACCCGACGGAGACTGAGGCCGCAGAAAGAGATAACATCAGCAGCAGTAGCGATGCCAGAACAATTAGTTTCTTCATGCAAAAACTATGCATTTTTAAGTGGAAATTGTAAATGGAAAAAGAGATTTCTCTCTCAGCTCAATGCTCGGAGACCTGCATTCTCCTCGAAAGATGGAGCATTCCCATGTTGATTACCCATGAGCCTCCGACAAGACCGATGAACCAGAGTACGGAAACAAACCAGGGCTGACTGTAGACCTTGCAGAATTCGAAGGGGCCCGAGATTGTTCTTGTGATATTCAGTATCGTGATGACAACGGCATAGAGTGCTGTCGGGATGACTGCAATGCATGCTTCCCTCGTCCCGAAGTCGCGGTAGTCGCCGAAGACCGTGACGGAAAGGAATGCAAGGATGGGACAGAGAAGATGCTCGAAGATGAAGTTCTTCTTGAAGAGGTAGACCTTCCAGTCGTGGAAACTGTTGGAAGGAACGAGAACGAAGAGTACCACAAGGAACGTGAGCGTGAGGTAGCATGATGACATGTACTTCAGCATTCTCGAAAGATAGTTTGTTCTCACCCCGTGAGTCGAAATGACCTCCTTGACAAGTTCAAGTGACACATAAATCGAGGTAAAGAAAACAAACAAGTTGCTGTAGTGTGTGTAATACTGCAGGAATTCCCAGTTGAAGCTTCCGTCTGTGTTGAAGAATGTGCCGAAAAGCGCAAACGCCTCGAAAAAGACGATCATAAGATTCATGACCAGGGCAACTATAAGCCTGTCCTTGACTTTAATCATGTGCAGTACTCTCTTTAATCTAAGATTATACCGCACGTTCACAGATTAACAAATCAGGAGGAAATAATATATTGTAAAATAGTGTTAAATAATCTCAGGTATTGTAAAGTTTTAGTTTACAAACCGTACTGTCTGGAGAAAATCAGGCATTCACTGTTTCCGCTATCCTTATCTTCCTGGCAAGAAGGACAAGGAGCCATGCGCACCCGTATGATATGCCGACGAGGACGACGAACCACATCACCGAAACATACCAGCTCTGGCTGTATACCGAGAAGAACGGGAACGGAGCTTCCATGAGTCTCAGGGCATTGAGGATGAACATGACAGCGGCATAGAGCGCTGTCGGCGTGACTGCGATGAGCGTCTCCTTACGTCCGAAGCCGCGGTAGTCGCCGAATACGGAGACAGTGAGGAATGCAAGAATCGGACAGAGGATATGCTCGAAGAAATAGTATCCCGTGAGAAGGTAGAGTCTGCCCTTTTTGAAGCTGTCTGTCGGAACGAGCACAAAGAGCGTGATGAAGAACGAGAAGACCATCGCCGTCGTGGATGCGAACTTGAGAACACGCGCCGGATATGCCGTCCTCTCGCCGTTTTTCGACTGCAGTTCCTTCATAAGTTCCAGAGCCACCAGAACGGACGAAAGGAGCGTACATATGTTCGCTATATGGCAGTAGTACTGGAGAAATCTCCAGTTGAAACCGCTTCCCGTATTGAAGAATGCCTGAAAGAGCGCATAGGACTCGAAGAACACTATCAGAAGATTCAGAAACAGTGCAATCTTCAGCCTTTTCTTATTATCTATCATCACTAACCCCATCTGAAATCATTATAGGACAAAGAAAACGGGAGGAAACTTCCGGCATGTAAAAATTTGTAAAATTGTTAACCCGAAGGTAAAAGTATATAAAATGCGGACCGCCAAACGACAGTCCGCCTTTACAATGTTGTTTTTCACTTATTTCGTGATTTCACCGATGGGTTCGATACCGAGATCGAGTGCTACGTCGTTGACCATCTTGAGGTTCTCGGGGAGAACGTCGACAAGACCGCTTTGAGCGCTCTTGCGGTAAGCATTGTCCTCGATTTCGCCCGGCATCAGGATACCCTTCGAGTTCTTGGCAAGCTTCGAAGCCTTGAGTTCGCTGATTCTTGCATCTACATCCTCATAGTACTTCTTCCTGTCGTTGAAGGCATCGATGTCGAGTGCAATCATCATGAGTGACGGGCCTTCGCTGTTGTCCTTTGCCCTGTCGCCTGTTCCGCCGCCGAAGAGAACACCTGCGAGGATATCGACCATGACGGCCATACCCCAGCCCTTGTATCCTGCCATAGGAGGAACCGTATAGTAATCAGACATCTTCGTTGTGGGAACACCTTCCCTGTCGAGTGCCCAGCCCTGCGGGATATCCTCGATTCCCTGTCTTCTCATGTTCGTGAGCTTGCCGTTTGCAACGACTGTCATTGCCATGTCGAGGACAGGGGAGACTTCCTTGTCTGCAGGTGCTGCGACTGCTATCGGGTTATTGCCGATGACCTTCTCGCATCCGCCCCACGGAGCCATTGTCGAGTCGCCGGTGCCGATGGTCGTTCCGATCATTCCGGCCTTCTGTGCCATCTGGGAGTAGTACGCAAGAGCACCGAAGTGGTTTGCGCCCTTCACACATACGACGCCGACGCCGTGCTGCTTTGCCTTCTTCATTGCGTCTTCCATTGCCCTGTAACCGAGAATCTGGCCCGATGAATGGTTACCGTCCCATACTGCGACAGTACCGTTGTCCCTGAGAACCTTTATCTCGGCATTGGGTCTCATCTTTCCTTCCTTTATGAGACGGACATAGCGTGCCGTGCAGAGAATTCCGTGTGAGTGGACTCCTCTCTGGTCTGCTTCGACGACCATATCTGCAATGAGAGCGGCCTCGTCAGAGTTGACACCGACCTTCTCGAAGATTGCGGTGATTTTTTCCTTTGCTTCCTTAACACTGATAGTTACCATATATGACTCCTGTATTTCCTATCTTTCGATTTTTATTGACTTACCCTTGCTGTGCTGGATTGCATTGACGATGCTGACGGCAGCAAGTCCCGTATGACAGTCGGCGATGAACGGAGTACCGTCCCTGAGAGAGCGGTAGAACTCGTTGATGAGAAGGCCGTGGCTCACGCCCCACTCCGACTTCTCTCCGGTGAGTACCTCAGCCGGATGGAAGATAGTGTTGCCGCCTTCCTCGACTATCGTGAGACCCGACTGACGGACTGTCATGACAGCCTTCTCGAGCCTCAGTTCCACATCGCATACCTTGCTTCCGAGATAGCAGTTCGAGCAGAATGCCACGACTTCAGCGCCGCACTTCAGCTTCATCAGCGCCATTGCGGAATCCTCGACCTCATAGTCCGTTGTCTCCCTGAGATGTGCGTCGAATCCCGCAAGGCTCTCGACGCCTCCCGTGAGATAGTCGACAAGGTCGAGAGTATGGATTGACTGGTTGATTATGCATCCGCCGCCTTCTCCCGCGTACTTTCCTCTCCACGGGGATTCGGAGTAGTACTTTCCGTTACGGTACCATGTGACAAGCGCCATGCCGCTCAGAATCTTTCCGTACTTTCCGCTTTCGAGTATCTCCTTAGCCTCGACTGTTGCCTTGTTGAGTCTGTTCTGGAAGCAGACACCGAGCTTTTTCCCGGTCTCCTCGCTCTTCCTTATCATCTGCTTCGCCTCGTTGACAGTTATTGCAAGAGGCTTCTCACAGAATACGTTGAAGCCGTGGTCAAGAAGATCCATGACTATCTGGGGATGGGTGTTATGTGGAGTGATGACATGTACGACGTCAATGTCCTTTCCGTAGAGGTCACGGTAATCCGTGAGCGGCTTACCGCCGTAGGTCTCGCTGAAGGCCTGGGCCCTCTCGGGGACTATGTCGACGCAGTATTCGAGCGTTGTGTACTCATTGTTCTTCAATGCCTTTCCGTGATTGCGTGAAACGGCACCGCATCCTATGACTGCTGTTTTAAACATGTTCAGCTCTCCTTTGAAACTGAAGATTTATACTGTCCGGGAGTTATTCCCTCGACGGACTTGAAGACACGGAGGAAGGTTCTGAGGCTTCCGAAGCCGCAGAGTTCCACGACTTCTCCCACCATCTTTCCTTCTCCCAGGAGCTCCTTGGCCCTGTCGAGCCTGTAGCCCGTTATGTACTCGGAAATGTTTATTCCGTGATATTTCTTGAAGACCCTCGAGAGGTACGCTATCGAGATGTCGAAGTGGTCCGCGACAGACGATACGTTCATCATCGGGTCGCTGAAGTTCTCTCCAACATACTCCAGCACCTTTCTGTATACGAGATATGTCTCCGACGAGCTGTCGACCATCGTCTGCTGGATGGCAGCTATCGAATAGCAGGTCGAATCTATTATCTCCTCGACGCCCGAGAGCGACTTCTGGAAGTTCTGCGACTGCAGAATCGGGGGGAAGTTTATCTTCGGCACAACTTCGCGGTATCTGTCGTCAAGGCCGTTGACGGTACGGATTATCGTTCCGCTTATCGAGAAGAGGAGGAACCTCAGCGTCTTCGGAGATACCCCGTTTGCCCTGTTGCGTTCGATTACCTTCTCCACGACTCCCCTTGCCTTCTCCGCGTCGCCGTCCTTTATCGCCTTCTGGAGCATCATGTTCTCCTCGAGGGTGTACTGGAAGGTCGTGCGTCCCGCCGACTGGCTCAGTGCAGAGTAAGAGAGGAACGGAAAGTTATGGTCCTTCTGGTACTCGCTGACGATTATCGCCTCGATGTAGCTGTCCCTTATGCTCTCGAGTCCCTCGTGGACGTCCGAAAGCGCAAGACATTCGATATCTCCGCTCTTCTCGGCCTCCGCCGGGAGAGTTCCCATTCTCCTTTCGTCGTCGGGAGAGAGAGAAATGATGAACGCCTCACCGTACTCCGACTGGAACGGAAGAACGAGGGACGAGGGAAGAAGAGGCTGGAGTGCCTCACCCTTTCCTTTGAGTATGACGACCGCGAACGAGGAGGATATGAGCTCGACGCCGAGGGATGAAAGCACATCCTTCGTCACCGTACTGTCTCCGTTCACGAGCTTATGGAGCGCACTCTCCGTAAGCGACGTCTTCTGCTTCGAAATCACGGAGCTCAGCTGGGCCTTCTCGGCCTTGAGGTCGCTCACCGACGAGACAAAGGGCGAATAGTCCGTCGCGTTGAGAGGAATCGCATTGACGTCGACTCCCGATGCCTTCACGGCCTCCGAATATAACAGCCAGTCCTTCCTGACGTTCCTGACAGTGAGGACGGCACCGGACGATGCCGCGACAAGAATCAGGGCAGCTATCGCCTCGATGAGGAGATAGAAGGAACGGAAGTAGGTGCGTCTGTTCATGAGAACGATGCACTTCATGTTCTCCGTCTCGGTCTCACCCGCAGATGCGATGAGGGAGCCCGTCTTCCCGGTCTCTCCTATGGGGAGAGATGAGAAGAATTCGCTTCTTTCACCGTCGGAGTAGGAGCCGGAGGTGCTGTAGACCACGCTCTCACGCCTCGAGCTGTAGACCACGACATCATGCCAGTCGTCGATTGCCGACGAGAAGAGATTCCTCTTCGAGACTATGACGCCGACTGCAAGCGAGTTCGGGTTCGACGAATGGATGTACGTCATCGGGAGCGTGATGAGAATCCTGTCCCCCTCTATGTCGTACATGTAGACATCCCAGATTTCCTTTCTCAGATACTTACCCGCGTCCTCATCCGTGAGTTCGAGGGAGCTTGAGGAAACGCTTTCGATGCTTCCCCATTCGAGGTCCGACAGATACCAGTCATAGACGGGACTGTAGAGAAAGAGGTTCTCAACAACCGCTGATGTCTGCTCGAGTCTTCTTATGTCCGATGTATGGTAATACAGGTCCAGGCTCGATATTCCATCCAGGGACTGTGCCGACCTCAGTTCGTCGAAGTCGGAGTCGACTATCATCTCGGCCTTTATCTCGTTTATCCTCTCCAGAACAGCGGAAAACGAGTTCTGGACGAGGGAGGCTGTTATCGTATTGGCATACGTGACAGAGGAGACATTCACGGAAAGGGCGACAAGAGAGACTGCAAGAACGAGAAGAAGAGGAATGAAAGTCGCGAGGAGATAGGATACTGTCCATCTCGTCACCGTCTTCTTCTTAAAGCTCTGTCCCTTCTTTGTCATACCCTTTCAGTCCCTTTTCTCAGCAGGGGAATGAACCTCCGCACTTCTCCTTCAGCAGTTTCTCGTATTCATCTGCATCGATGGGTAATTCTACCCAGTTTCCGCCCTTCCATGAAGAGAGGAAGATTGCATTGATTATCTCGAGACTCTTTATGCCGTCACTTCCCGGTGCCAAAAGCGGTGTTCCCTTCTGGATTGCATCACAGAAATTCTTGATGATGCCGCAGTGGGATGTGTATGTTCCCTTGACGGGAATCTCGCACTTCCAGATTTCCGGGTGTCCGATTTCGCCCTTGAATCTCTTCTGGAAGTCATCTGTATCTTCCCTCGTGCGCCAGAATGTGATCGTGTCGTTCTCGACGACGAGCTTTCCTCTTGTTCCCGAGATTTCGAGTCTGTTCGTACCCGGCTCGTCTGCAATCGTCGTGACGTATGTTCCGATGTGGCCGTCCTCATATTCCATGAGAGCGTAGACGTCGTCCTCGACTTCGATGTTGCGGTACTTTCCGTAGTAAACTTCAGCCTTCACTCTCTTCGGCATGCCGCAGATCCACTGCCAGAGGTCGAGGTTGTGGGGGTTCTGGTTCATCAATAGTCCTCCGCCCTCACCCTTCCATGTTGCACGCCATGTGGAGTTGTCATAGTAGGACTGTGGTCTGAACCATGAAGAGATGAGCCAGTGGCAGTGGAGGATTCTTCCCACTTCCCCGCTCTGCACCATGTCCCTTGCCTTCTGGTAGATGGGGTTCGTGCGCTGGTTGAACATGACGCCGAAGACCTTACCCGACTTCT
>CAZGNN010000036.1:0-10552 GCA_964527335.1 uncultured Spirochaetaceae bacterium
GTCAGGCTCTCCATCTCTTCTCTGATATCCATAGGGAAATGATAGCACAGAACGGGGATGTTTCTGAAGAATCGGGACAGCCGGGAGAAAAATATCTTCAGAACCTGATGACTTTGAGTTCCGTCATCAGGGCCGCTTCCTCATCTTACTCATCGTCGCCGAACGAGAGACTGTCCTCACTGTCCTGAATCCACTGAGGAAGATTCTCCTTCACGATATCAAGAACAAGCTCAAGATCGGTATCGTCGATTTCGCCGTGTAAGTACATGCTCTTGTAGAACTTCTTGATTGTTGCCCCCATTCTCTTCACCGCACTCGGGGTTGACCAGAGGCATTTGTTGTTGAAGAAGTCGAAGAACGAGAAGAGGCTCATCGCACCGTCCACAAGGTCCTCTATTTCATATCTGTAGAAGAATTCGTTCACGAAGAGGTCCGCATTCTCGAGATGGAGATTCCTCGTCTTTTCCGAGAGTCCCTCAAGATTCTCTTCAAAGAAGTCAAGATATTTCCTGTTCTTCTTCCTGTGCTCCTCGAACTCCCTGTCTATGTCATCATCATATTCTCTGCCCATGGTGTCTCCTTCTGAGAGATTGTACATGACTCTCCACTTTCAGGTAACCCTTCCTTCGGGATGACTCCGTCCAACTTTTATTGCACTTGATTTACAAGAAGTGTTATCTTATTTCCATGGCAGATCGCAAGAATTTCTCTAGATACAATATGAGATGCGGCATGGTGCTGAGAAGTCAGACCGCCGATGTCAGGCTCGACGGCTTCGAGCTACCTTCCCTCGACAACAGATTTCTCGTCCTGAAGGCCGAAGACATCCCCGGAGAGAACGCAATGTACATCATGGGAGCGAAGCTTCCCCTCCTCGCCGAGGGATACATCGCCTACGTCGGTCAGCCCCTTCTCGTGCTCTTCGGCCCCGACTACGAGAGTACGGAGCTTGCACTGGAGAAGATCAAGGTTCTCACCTCCCCTTATGCGGAAGGAGAGACCAAGCCCGAGATGGACGAGATGAATCTTGCCCCCGACCCGCTTTTCTTCAGCTGGGGACTCGACAACGAGGATGAGACGGAGAAAGAGAAGCAGAGTCTGAGGAAAGTCGAATCGAATCTCAGCATATCTCCTTCGAATATAAAAAGCTATGTACGTTATGACGTACTGTCGTGGATAGAGAACAACGGTTCCGTTCACACCCAGTGTCCCACACAGTGGGCAAACCTCGTGAAGGAGACTGTCTCCTGTGCGACGGGACTCAATCCCGACTCCCTCGTCGTTCACGGCGAGAAGTATCTTTCGCGCTACGACGAGTTCCTCATCACTCCCGCCCTCTTTGCCTCCTACACTGCAATCGCTGTCCAGAAGTTCAGGCTTCCCTGCGAGATGAGACCGGAAGCCAGATCGAGACGCACCGGCTTCGACTTCACTCTCACGACATGGCTCGACGGCGACAGCAGGCCGAGACATGAGGAGATAACCGCAACCGTAAACCAGGGAGCATTCTCCATCAGCGGAAAGGAAGTGCAGCGCCAGCTCATGGCTGCTCTCATTCCGAAGTATAATCTCGATTCCTTCAAGATTCTCATAAGAACAGTGCAGAGTCCCAACACGCCGACTCTCTTTGCAGGAAGCGCAGTATATTCGGCAGCCGTATCTGCAGCGGCGATGCACGCATCGCGTCTTGCCGCAAGGACACTCACGACGCCCCTGAGGTTCGCTCTCCTCACCAATAAGGATACGACGAAGTTCACCGACTGGGCACCGAAGCACGACATCACGGACCTCAACGAGAGGATGAAGAACGTCGCAGCGGTATCGGATTACGAGAGAAAGTGGTCTGCCGCAGCCCTGCATTCCGGCACATTCGGCCTCCAGGGCTACCTCTGCGGAATCGGGCTCTCGTCCGGTCTCAGCGTATCGGGATTTTCGACTTCGTTTGCGAAGGAGAACCAGTTCCAGGCCCAGATTTCCTACACCCAGAAGAAGAACATCGCAGTCTCCGGAAGCATTCCCTCCTCCATATCACAGGATAAGACCCTTAAGGACCTCATAGCTCAGTACTTCGTGAAGAACACCGAGGCGGAGAGCGTGCTGTTCCTCGACAACTACCCGAAGGCTCCTGACAGCGGCCCGGATGTACTCTCGTCCTACCAGACGATATTCCTCACCCAGCTCATGAAGGCGGCCTCCAAGCTCTCGTCGCTGATGGAGAACGGACCTGTGGACCTCAAGTTCAATTCCCAGAACCTCGCACTTCCCTGCGAGTTCGAATACTCCGGCTACGGTGCCGCCGTCTGCGAGATAACCGTTCCGAAGGTGACGCTCATACCGGTAGCACAGAAACTCTGGCTCGACATGGCGCTCGCACTTCCCTACTCAAAGGGTGCACAGCAGAAGATAAAGACAATCGCGACGGAGACGCTCTCGACACTCGGTGCCACGATATCAGACAGCTTCTCCATCGGCATAAAGCTCTCGAGCGAGAAGAAGGACACGACTGTCTATTCGTCACTCGAGAACACGACGAGGTTCCTCGTCACATCGGCCTACATTTCCGCCCTGTGGCAGGCCCTGGGCGAAAAGAGTTCGCTCTCGATGCCGCTTGACGC
Organism: uncultured Spirochaetaceae bacterium; assembly: GCA_964527335.1. Lineage (GTDB taxonomy): Bacteria > Spirochaetota > Spirochaetia > Sphaerochaetales > Sphaerochaetaceae > Ornithospirochaeta. Next base: position 2,616 of record CAZGNN010000036.1, read on the forward strand.
CGCAAGGCTTGAAAAATACATCTCGGGAGGAAAGGACAAGTGAAGATAGACTGCACGGTAGACGGAAAGACACTGACGCTTTCCCTCAACTCCAACAAACCTCTTTCCCTCATACTCCAGGAAAACCTGGACATACAGACGCTCTCCTCCCACTGCAGGGGAAAGCTCTGCGGACTCTGCGCCGTCCTCATCGACGGGAAGGCGGAGCTCAGCTGCATGGTTCCCGCATTCGAACTCAGGGGAAAGGACATAACGACATTCGACTTCTTCCAGAAGACGAGAAACATGAAGGACATAGCGAAGGCCTACGAGACGGTGGGGGTCGAACCCTGCCAGGACTGCTATGCCTCACGCTCGATGATAATCGAGAGCATCCTCCAGTCGGGTGAGACGAACCCGAGTGAAATCAAGAGGCTCCTCAGCGCCGTCAGATGCTCGTGCATGGAGAGCGACGACGAGGTGAACATCGTCATGAAGGCCATGGAAATAAGGAGAAAGAGAAATGTACGAAGGTCTTAACTCCCCCTCGATTCATGTTCCGACAACGCTCTCGGAGTACAGCCAGACGGCAATGCGCTACCCCAATGCTAAAATCTGGGCCGGCGGCACCTCCATCATGAGCAGGGAGAAGAGCTATCCCTCGCGCGAGACAAACCCCGAAGTCGTCTATCTCGACGCCATCGAGGAACTGAAGAAGACATCACGTAACGACCGTATGATAGAAATCGGGGCAATGGTGCCCCTCAACGCCGTCCTCAAGGATCACAGGGCGTTCATTCCCCAGATCCTGACGGAGAACATCGAGGCAATCGGAAGCCCTCTTCTCACGGGAAGGGCCACGATAGGAGGCTCGATCGCCACGACAAGTCCGATGACGACTATCCCCGGAACTCTCATCACGCTCGGCGCCAACGCCGAAGTGAGGACGCTGAGGCGAAAAATCGTCAAGTCCAAGTGGACTCCGATATCCCAGCTCGTGAACGTTCTCAAGAACGGACAGATATCACTCCCGCCGAGGGCTGTGATCACGAGAGTGAGGGTATCGCTTGCGGAAAGCGACTACTCCTACTTCAGGGAAGTGGGAAGCTACGTCGACGACCTCGAGAACACGGTTGCGGTCGCATTCACGGCATCGGAGGGACAGGAGACCCTGATCAATCCCCATATCGCGATAACATTCCCGATGCAGGGCATCGTCTACTCGAAGGACCTGGACAACATCCTCATGCAGCTCCACTTCCCTCTCAGCGGACAGGATTTCAACCAGTTCCTGCAGATAACATACACTTTCGTGAACTCCGTCACACCGGGTATAACGAGGCTGCAGAAGGCAAGGCTGAACTACATCCTCGAGGACATGACGAACACGATCAACACGAAGGTGCTGGCTCCGGCCCCGTTCGAAGGAGAACTTATTAATTGAGCAATTTCGTACATCTGCATAACCATACAGACTTCTCGCTCCTTGACGGAGCCGCATCCATTCCCCGCTACATTGCAAAGTGCAAGGAGACGGGGATGAAGGCCCTTGCCATAACGGACCACGGCAACATGTACGGCGCCGTGACGTTCTACAAGGAATGCAGGGCCAACGACATCAACCCCCTCGTAGGATGCGAGTTCTACTACACCCATGACCGTCATGTGAAGGACAGCACCTCGAAGTACTTCCATCTCATCCTCATCGCGATGTCGGACAAGGGCTACCACAACCTCATGGAGCTCAACTCCATTGCCTGGAAGGAAGGCTACTACTACAAGCCCAGGATCGACGACGAATCCCTCAAGGCCCACAGCGAGGACCTCATCTGTCTCTCGGCATGTCTTGCCGGAGAGATTCCCCGTCTCATCATCCAGAACAACATCGAGGAGGCGAAGAGAAGAATCGAGTGGTTCAAGTCCGTATTCGGCGACAGATACTATCTCGAGCTCCAGGACCACGGACTCGACGAGGATAAAATCGTTCTGGACGTGCTGCCGAAGCTTGCACACGAGATGGACGTCCCCCTCGTATGCACGAACGACATCCACTACATTGACAAGTCGGACTCCAACGCCCATGACACCCTTATCTGCATCGGTACCCAGTCCAAGAAAACGGACAAGGACAGGATGCGCTACAAGGAGGGCGAGTTCTATTTCCGTACCCCCGAGGAGATGGAGAAGCTCTTCTCGTGGTGTCCCGAAGCGGTGGAGAACACGGCGAAGGTCGCGGAGAGGTGCCACCTCGAGATAAAGTTCCCCGGCCCTATCCTTCCCAAGTGTCAGATACCACCGGAGTACAAGAACGATGCCGAATACCTCACGGCCCTCTCATACGAAGGTCTCAAGATGCGTTACCCCAACGCCGAGGGAGAGGAGCTGGAAACACTCAAGGCAAGACTCCAGCACGAACTCGACATCATCATAAAGATGGACTTCCCGGCATACTTCCTCATCGTCCGTGACTACATCCACTGGGCCAAGACCCACGATATCCCGGTAGGACCGGGAAGAGGCTCGGGCGCCGGAAGCCTTGTCGCCTACACGACGACCATCACGGACGTCGACCCGATGAAGTACAACCTTCTCTTCGAAAGGTTCCTGAACCCTGAAAGAGTCTCGCTCCCGGACTTCGACGTCGACTTCTGCTTCGAGAGGCGCGGAGAAGTCATCGACTACGTCACCGAGCACTACGGCCACGATTCCGTGGGCCAGATCGTCACATTCGGAACCCTCAAGCCGAAGGCAGTTCTCAAGGACGTCGCGAGAGTCCTCGACATCCCGTTCGACGAATCCAACAGGATAACCTCCCTCGTTCCCGATGAAATACCGGGAATAAAGCACATGCATGTCACTGATGCCCTGAAGGCGGAGCCGAAGCTCCAGGAAATCAGGGACAGGGGCGGCATCTACGAAGAACTCTTCGACACGGCAATCAGACTCGACGGCCTCAACAGGCACACGTCCCTGCACGCCGCAGGTGTCGTCATCGGACGGGAGCCTCTCGACAGATACGTTCCCCTCTGCGTCCCGGACCAGAAGACGGGGGGACTAGCAAGCCAGTACACGATGCTCCAGATAGAGGAATGCGGACTTGTAAAGATGGACTTCTTAGGTCTCAAGACCCTTACACTTCTCAAGCACGCAGTCGACCTCATCCATAAGAGAGAGCCGGGATTCGACCTCAACAAGATTTCGACGGAAGACAAGAACACGTTCGATATGCTGAGGCGCGGGGACTCCTCGTACGTCTTCCAGTTCGAATCGAGCGGCATGCAGGAAATCCTGAAGCGCGCGAAGCCGGATTCTATCGAAGACCTCGTCGCCCTCAACGCACTCTACCGCCCGGGCCCGATGCAGTTCATCGACAAGTACATCAACTCGAAGCTCGGAATAACCCCGATCACATACGCCGACCCCGCACTCGAGCCCATTCTCAAGACAACCTACGGAGTCATCGTCTACCAGGAACAGGTCATGCAGACGGCACAGATCATCGCAGGCTACACCCTCGGAGAAGCAGACATCCTGAGACGTATCATGGGTAAGAAGAAGGTCGAGGCACTCGAGAAGGAGCTCGACAAGTTCATCCGCAAGGCAATGGAAAAGGGCCACACAAGGGAACATGCCATCGAGATATTCGAATACCTCAAGCCTTTCGCAGGATACGGCTTCAACAAGTCCCACGCAGTCGCCTACTCCATCGTCGCCTACCAGACGGCATACCTCAAGGCCAACTACAACACCGAGTTCCTCGCGGCCAACCTGACGAACGAAATGAACAGCCCGGACAAGTTCAAGGAATACCTGAACCTTGCCCCGAAATACGGAATAAGGGTCGTTCCGCCTTCAATCAACCGCTCCGAGACCCAGTTCTCCGTAGACAAGGGCGAAATCCTCTACGGCCTTGCCGCAATAAAGAACGTCGGCGCCAACGTCGTCGATTCGATAATAAGCGAAAGACGGAAGAACGGACCGTACAAGTCATTCATGGACTTCTTGTCACGGCAGGGCGAGAACTCCCTAAACTCGAGGCTCCTCGAGTGTCTCATAAAGACGGGATGCTTCGACGAACTCGGAGTCGACAGGGCAGTGCTGCTGGCAAACCTCGACGACGCATTGAAGTTCGACAGGGCACAGAAGAGCCAGTCGGCATTCGGACAGCTCTCCCTCTTCGGCGAGGAGGAAACGACGATGAACACCTTCGTTATGAAGGATGTTCCCCCCTTCCCGTACATGGAGAAGCTCAAGATGGAGAAGGACCTCCTGGGATTCTACATCTCCGGTCACCCTCTCGACACATACGAGAAGGAAATCGAAGAGTGCCAGACAGTCAATCTCTCCGACCTCGACACGGTTCCATGGAACAGCGACACACAGATCATCGGACAGGTAATCGCGATGAGAACGGTACTCAGTAAGAAGGGAAACAACAGCAAGCTTGCCTTCCTCACGATCCAGACGCGTAACGGCGACACCGAGGCCGTAATCTTCCCCAAGTCCTACGAGACTCTCGGAGGCAGGGTCGAGACCGACGGCATCTACGGCTTCAGGGGAAAGTTCGACCACAAGGACGGGAAGATATCGTTCATAATCAACGACATCTGCTCCCCACGGGACCTCGAGCCCATAGCAGTCCAGAAGGTCCACATCAGGCTCTCCTCATCCGCCCCGATAACGAAGGACGGACTCGAGCCCCTGAGGCGCGTTCTCCTCGAGAACGAGGGAAAGACACCCGTCTATCTCTCGATTGACGGAATCGAGGGAGAGGAGCTGCAGCTCAAGAGCACGGAAAGTGTAGAATATTCACAAAATCTCTACACATCTGTCACCTCTCTCGATGTTGTCACCAAGATGTGGGTTAATTAACTTTATTCCAGGAGGCAGTCATGCTCTATAACGATATTCTCATGAGAATCTCCCTTTATCTGGCACGGGTTCTCAATGCATACACGATTCTCATCTGGGTGAGAATCATATTCTCCTGGTTTGTCCGTTACCCTCAGAGGACGAACTTCGTCTACTGGATGGGACGCCTTGTCGACCCGTACCTGGGGCTCTTCAAACGGAAGGGGTCAACCATCGGCAGACTCGATTTCTCGCCCCTCGCGGCAGTCGGAGTCCTCTACATATTCGAAGGTGTATTCGAAATCTACGGAACATACGGCACCCTCACGCTTTCCTCAGTGCTCTATCTCTTCATCGTGGCACTCTGGAACTACGGTCTCAGCATCTTCTTCTGGATTCTCTTCTTCGCCCTCATCTTCAGGCTCATAGCATCATACTCGCATGATCAGGCAAAGCGTGCGGCATACTGGCAGATAGGATCCTCTGCAGACAGCGTTGTCAACTTCGTCCAGTCATTCGCAAGAAGAAGGCCTCTCAGCGAGAGTATAGCCTGCTGGATATCGCTTCTGCTCGTCGTGGTCTTCTACTTCATGACGCAGTACCTCCTCAGTGCACTTCTTGGAGTGGTTACAAGGATTCCCTTCTGAGATATGAACGACTCCATCACGATACTGCCCCGAATAGGAAAGAAGAAAGCGGAAGAGTACCAGAAGATAGGGATCAGTACCCTTGAGGACCTGGTACTCTATGCGCCGCGCTCCTACGACGACAGACGTGAGGAGAGACTCATCAGGTCAATCACCGATGAGGACCCGACAGTGAACTGTCATATAACGGTCCTCTCCCACTCGGCATTCTCCTCGAAGGGCGGAAGGACCGTGAAGGTCACGGCCGCAGACGATGACGGCACAAGAGTGGAACTCCTGTGCTTCAACCGCCCGTTTCTCGAGAAGACGCTCTCGATCGGGAGCGAATGGTACCTCAACGCACAGGTGAAGAAGCTGTACGGCACATATCAGAGTGCCGCATTCGACGTCAAGAAAACGAAGGCCGAGAGCGGAATCGGACGCATTCTCCCGCTCTACCCCCTCACGGGCACTCTCAAGCAGAACGACTTCCGTATCCCGATACCCGCAGCCCTCTCGATACTCTCCCCCATCGAAGAGATACTTCCCGAAGACATCAGGGAGAAATACGGCCTCTTTTCAAGAGAGAAAGCCCTCAACGAAATCCACTTCCCCACAGACGAGAAGACTCTTCAGAAAGCCCGGGAAACCCTGGCCTTCACAGAGCTTCTCCTGATGGAACTGAAGGTTCTCAGGGAAAGGCCCGTGAAGAGCGTGAAGAGAATAAGGGAGAGTGAACTCGAGAAGAAGCTCATCTCCTCTCTTCCCTTCTCCCTCACGGAGGACCAGATGAACGTCCTGGGGGAAATAAGAAGCGACCTCTCGAAGAAAACTCCGATGAACAGACTGCTTCAGGGCGACGTCGGAAGCGGAAAGACGCTTGTCGCCTGGCTGAGCTCTTTATACGTCATATCGAAAGGGGGACAGGTGGCGTTCATGGCGCCGACAGAACTTCTTGCGCGTCAGCATGCGGAGAACGCGTTCAAGCTCCTCGGACCCCTTGGCGTCAGAATCTCGTTCATAACGGGAGACGTGAAGGGAAAGAGCAGAAAGCTTGCCCTCGAAGCCCTGAAGAAGGGAGACGTTGACCTCGCTATCGGAACGCACGCCCTCTTCTCGTCCGATGTGGAATTCAGGAATCTCGAGTATGTCATAATCGACGAGCAGCACCGCTTCGGTGTGGGACAGAGAGATGCACTCAAGACAAAGGGAGAGAGCGTCCACACCCTCAGCATGACGGCAACCCCGATTCCCCGTACCCTCGCCCTCACCCTCTTTGCAGACATGGACGTCTCCACGATAAAGACGATGCCGCAGGGAAGAAAGAAGATCATCACATACACTGTAGGTCCGCAGAGCAGGGACAAGATGTACTCATCCATTGCAGTGGAGTTCGAACGCGGACACCAGGCTTACTTCGTCTATCCCAGAATCGACGACGAAGGGGACAGCGACCTCAGGGACGTCATGACGATGTACGAGTTCCTGCAGAAGAAATATCCCTTCGTTCCCTCTGCATTCATCCACTCCAGACTCCCGGAAGAGGAGAAGATGAAGATTCTAGAGTCCTTTCAGGAGGGTAAAATCTCGTACCTCGTTGCGACAAGCGTCGTCGAAGTCGGAATCGACATCCCGAATGCGACATGCATGGTAATCGAGCATGCCGACAGATTCGGACTGGCAGCCCTCCATCAGCTCAGGGGACGTGTCGGCCGCAGTTCACTCCAGTCCTACTGCTTCCTCGTCTTCGAGGACGGTCTCAGTGCGGACGCAAGGGAGAGACTGAGCGTCATGAAGGAGACAAACGACGGCTTTGTCATCGCCGAGAAGGACCTCCAGATAAGAGGTCCCGGTGAGATTGCCGGAAACAGACAGTCCGGCTTTCTCAAGCTCAGATTCGCCTCCCTCACGGAGGACACACTCCTTGTCTCCAGGGCGAAGATGGAAGCCGAGAGAATACTCTCTTCCGACCACGGTCTCATAAGCGGCGCCAACGCTCCTCTCAGAAAGGCACTGATGAGCGAAATCTCATAAGTCTCTTTTTGAAAGACAAATCATATCGAAACAACAGATAAAAGTCTTTTCATTACAGACATCCTGGTAATATAATGAATTCAGGAGGCCGGTAAGATGAAGGACATCAACGACACAGTTGCCGCTAATATTGCACGTGAGATGAAGAAGCACAACACGAAGCAGATAGAACTTGCCGAGGCAATAGGAGTGACAAAGCAGATCATGAGCAAGATGCTCAACGGAACACGGCTTATCTCAATAGCAGAGCTGAAGAGGATAGCATCCTATTTCGACGTATCTACTGATGCTCTTACTGAAGAGAATCCGGTCGAGATGGATGTAATCCGCGTATTCTCTGGAAAGGTTGAAACGGATGCTGCAAGAAAGGCTCTCGAGACGGCAGACAGGATTGCCGACATGATCATATTCCACGCAGGAATCCGCACAGGTGCAGAGGAAGCTGCA
>CAZGNN010000037.1:0-10446 GCA_964527335.1 uncultured Spirochaetaceae bacterium
GAACCTGGCTTTATGTTGATGATAATGCAGACAGTATCACATTCTCTTTCTATGCGGACAAATCGGTTAAGCTGGAGGAGATCAAGGACGAGAATACAAATGAGTGGTCTGGTGAGGTAACCTTCGCTGTCAGTGACTCGACTGTTACCATTTCTGCTTCCAAGGGCGAAGAGAAATTCGAATGGAAATACGATGTTGTCTTCAAAGACGGACAGCTTGTTCTCAAGCAGGTTGGAGAATCCACATGGCTTAAGCATTTCACACTCAAAGAAATCACACTGGACAGGTCTTATCTTGTTTCCTTCTTTGTCGATGATAATCTTTCCTCTACACAGACGGTAAAGAGCGGCGAGAAGGCTGAATTCCCGACTGTGCCCAAAAAGACAGGATCTTTCTTCTTCGGATGGACAACAGATGAAGAGGGAAAGAATTCCTATGATTTCGATAAGGCTGTTACGGCAGATGTCATGCTCTATGCAAACTGGAAGGAATCCTTTGAGCTCGGAGACAGAGGTCCTGCCGGAGGATACATCTTCTATAAGAATCCGAATGCCTCGACTGACGGATGGACATATCTTGAGGCTGCTTCTGCAGATTTAGACGAGGAATATACATGGGGCTCTGATGGTTCTTATAGCACTAAAACTGCAATAGGAACAGGAAAGAGTAATACTAAGGCTCTTAGTGGCGCTAAAGAAAATAATTCTGAACTTTCATTTCCCGCCGCTGAAGCATGTGTTGCATACAGAGGAGGCTGGTATGAAGACTGGTTCCTGCCAAGTATTGATGAACTCAGTGAAATGTATACAAATTTGAAGTCGAAAAATAAAGGCGGAACATGGCAGCCAAACACCTGTTATTACTGGTCGAGTTCCGAGTCGAGCGAGGGTCTTGCTAAAGTGATTATCATGAGCAATGGAAATTCTACTCCATATAGCTTTAGCAGTGAATGTTATGTACGCCCCTGCAGAGCTTTCTGATGATAATGTTCAGATTCTAATTGCTGTCTGATAATGAACTTATTACTGTCATTATCAGCAGGTCTGAGAAAGATGTTTTTTTCTGTGTTCGGTACTGTAATCAGGTGTTGAACATACAGTTGGAGGCCCCCCGGAAAGGAGGGCCTTCAGTATCTGAACTCTTGCTCTGGGGGTTAATTTCCCTCGTTCTGGAAGTAGAGTGTGGCGGAACCCATTGCACCTGTCTTCGAGCATGTCATTATAGCCGTGATGAGCGTGAGTCCCGGCATGCCGTAGAACTCTGCGTGGCTTGTCGTACTCGAGAGCTTGTAGTGCTCGTTGTACCATGTGATAGTTATGTCACTGTCGCTGACGCCGTCGGGTTTCGATGTTATGGTGAGATCGGCGACAATCTGTCCCAGGCTGTCGTTCTTTGCCGTAATCGTTCCTTCTATCGGCACATCGACATTCGTCGTGATTATACCGCTGTTGTTTACCGCGCCGCCGCTTTTGAAGTCGACTTCGGCTTCGAGTGCATCTCCTCCGTTAGTCATTCTCACGACTTCGGTGTAGCCGATGTAGACCGCATTCCCGCTGTGAAGCTTGGCGTTAACGATATAGGAACCTGCGGGAAGTGTCTTCTCGAGGATTGCCTTGCCGGACGCCGTATCGAGTGTGAGTTCTCCCGTGTCTACACTTACCGTTGTTCCGCTCTGGTTCGTAAGTGTAAGAGTGAACTCCGGGGTTGTCCTGTAGGATGAAGGGTTCCAGAGGAAGGTGAGCTTCAGGGCCTGGGACCCCAGAAGGGAGGAGAGGGTAATCGAGAAGCTGTTCTCTCCTCTTACGAAGAAGTGACTCGCCGTCCCTTCAGATATCTTCGTGCCGTCTGCCGAAGACGCCACCACCTTGACCGTGTATGAACCGGGAGCAACTCCCTTTATGAGGTAGACGCCGCTGGCGTCACGGTCGAATTCGAACGTGTAGTCCGCAGTTCCGCTGAGTGTGAAGGTATACTTCGTAATCTTCGTGCGGTTCTCTCCCGGAGATATGGTGCGTGCACGCTCGTTTGAAATCGAGAAACGGACGGTTGCCGTTCCGTCTCCTGCATCTAAGCTGCATGCCACGGCAAGTACCGCGACTGCAAGCAGCAATACTGTAAGTCTGATAATCCGATGTTTCATTTTTTTGCTCCTTTACTTCTAAAGACAGAATTTCTCGGGATTTTGTCGGACTTTTTTTCATTTTCGGCCGAAAATTTTACAATTCAGGCCTTTCCGGAGGCGAAAGAGCCTTTTCTCCTTTCGTCAGAGTCAACTTTCTGTTGTATTTCATTCGTTAATTTTCTTGCAGGGTTCTCTGAACTGTGGTCAAATTTACTATATGGAAAGAGAGGGGCGGATGAACTTCAAGGCTAAAGTAAAAGAGAGACTTCTTATTGTCTTTGTTGTGCTTGTTCTCCCGTTCTTTATCATGTCCTGCTCGAGGAAGACTGATTCATCGGGGGAAGGCAGCCGTCCCGTCATCACGGTCGGAAGCGAGGACTATCCTCCGTTCACGGATCTTGACAACAACGGGGACCCTACCGGTCTCGATATGGATATTCTGAGGGAGGCGTTCGACCGTATCGGGTACGACATAAGATTTGTGGAAATCAGCTGGGAGGACAAGGACATGCTCCTTTCCTCGGGAGAGGTTGCCTGTGTAACCGGCGGTTTCACAATGGAGAGCAGGGAGAACGACTATCTCTGGGTCGGTCCGTATATGACAAGCAATCAGGTCGTGGCCGTGAATACCACACTTGACATAAAGACGCTGGGGGACCTCGAAGGAAGGGCTGTTGCAGTTCAGGCAGCATCAATCGGGGAAGAAATACTTCTTGAACACTCCAATCCCGATATCCCGGGTAATATCCAGGTATTGAGCTATGAGGACAACTCCCTTCCGTTTGCGGCCCTCGGATGTGACTACGTGGACGCAATCGTGGCGGACGAGCCTGCAGTTATCCAGTACATGAAGGATTACAACACGGTCTTCACAATCCTTGATGAGCCCGTAATGAAGGCTTCCATAGGAACGGCCTTCCCGAAGGACGGCGACGTGGAGCTCTGCCGTAAGCTCAACGATGCGATAGAGGCAATGCGTGAGGACGGAACTCTTGATTCAATTATCAGAGGCTACCTCGGTGACACAAGGGAAAACAGGGGAGGCGAGAGTGAAAAGTAAGAGCCTCGGTACTGTCTTCTCAAGGGCATTCATCATAGCATCAGTAGTGACGGGAATTCTTCTCGCTTTCTGCGTTGCGCTTGTATCTGCATACGTGAACAGACGCGACAATGACGAGCGTCTTGCCACCGAGATAGAATATCTCAAACGGCAGTACAGCTATTACATAGAGTACAACAACACCGAAGCGGCGAAGAGCCTCATAAGAAAGGCAGAGAGCGCAAAGCTCATTTCCGACTGTGACGAGGATGTCACTGCGGAGGACCTCAGGGAGTACGCCGAAGAGCTTGCGGCGACCGGCATCACGATAGTGGACAGCGACTCCTGTGTGATAGAGGAGTACACGAAGGACGGTGTAGGTTTTGAAGAGTTCAGGACGTTACTGAACACGGACACCCTGGGGAGGGTGATTGAGCATGATAACGACATCTACATGAAACGCATCGGAATGGATGATGAGTCTTTCATAGATGTCGCTGCCCTGAAGTGTCCTGCCGGAGCCCTTCTCGTGTATCGTCATACGGCAGGGGAATTCGCGGTGAAGTCCATACTCTCCATCCAGAACCTTCTCGACGGATACGAGAAGGAAAAGAACGGCACCTTCGTCATAATGAACGGTAATGAAATTGTCGCCTCAAACGACAGCAGCTTCCTTCCCGGTGTCATAACTGACGAGGACTACAGTCTCGTTTACGGCATACGCCACAGCGGTCAGGCCGACAGGATGGTCGTTGTGACGAAGACGGGGGAGAACCAGCGCTACTATGGCCGCTTCAGCCACGGCCGCACATTCTATATATGTGCATTTTTATCCGAGCGTCAGATATTCGAGAATACGATTCCAGTGGTTATCACGGCAATCGGCCTTTACATCTTCTTCCTTGTAATCATCCAGGCACTGAGACTGGTGGCAACTAAGAAGCAGGAGAACATGTATCAGGAGGAGCTTGAGAAGAAGAACGAGGACCTTACCGAGGCTGTTGCTGCCGCAGAGAGGGCAAACAGCTCGAAGCGTGCCTTCCTCTTCAACATGTCGCATGACATCCGCACCCCGATGAACGCCATCATAGGCTTCACGGATCTTGCAGAGCAGAATATAGACGACAGGGAGAAGGTTGAGGATTACCTGTCGAAAATCATGCTCTCGAGCAGGCATCTTCTGTCCCTCATCAACGACATCCTCGACATGAGCCGCATCGAGAACGGCAAGGTGACAATCGAGGCCGTTCCTGTATGTATACCCGACCAGATGGAACTTCTGAGGAATGTCGTCCATTCAGATATAGAGAGCAAGGGCCTCAGATATGTGCAGAAGGCCGAAAACCTTGACGACGTCTACGTCTATGCCGACGCCCTCCACGTCAACAGGGTTCTCATAAACATTCTCTCGAATGCCGTCAAGTTCACTCCCGACGGCGGCACGATAACGCTCACCGTGCGTGAAAGGAAATCGGAGAAGAAGGGATTTGCGTTCTACGACTTCATCATCGAAGATACGGGTATCGGGATGAGCAGGGAGTTCATAGGTCATATCTATGAGCAGTTCGCACGGGAAAAGAGTTCAACAGTGAGCCACACACAGGGAACGGGACTCGGAATGAGCATAACAAAGAGCCTTGTGGACCTCATGGGCGGTGAGATAAAGGTCGAGAGTGAACTCGGGAAGGGCTCCGTATTCACGGTTTCCCTGGAGTTCCTCCTCACCTCAGCCGATATGGTCCGGGGAAATGCTTCCGGAAAGGATTCATCCCTGAAAACGGAGATCTCCGGACGGCGTGTCCTTCTTGTGGAGGACAACGAACTCAATATGGAGATAGCAAAGGCAATACTTGAGAGTGCAGGCCTTGAAGTCGAGACTGCTTCAGACGGGAGCGAGGCTCTCGAAAATGTAAAGGAAAAGAATGACGGCTGGTACGACCTTATCCTGATGGATATCCAGATGCCGATGATGAACGGTTACGAGGCAACCCGTGCCATAAGGGCTCTTGACGACAGCGAGAAGGCTGACATCCCGATTATCGCGATGACGGCCAACGCCTTCGATGAAGACAGGGCAAATGCGTTTGCTGCGGGAATGAATGCACACATCGCAAAACCCCTCGATATAAACACACTCATGGAGACCATAGCCGAGGTTCTTCAGTACAGGGCCTGAAAGTCACTCTTCGAAGAACGATCTGATTCTCCTGTCGGCCGCGATATCTTTCTGTAAAATTTCCGAGAGCTCCGTGTTGAAATCGTATAGTACTTTCTCCTCCTCGGGACCTGTCGGCATGTCCGTTTCGGTGAGGAAGAAGGGGAGTGTGTGAATGAGAGTATCAAAGGACTTTGCTCTCTTTGACTTCGGAGAGAGCGATATCACGCCTCCGAGAGATATTATCTCTCTCGCAACTTCCATGCTTGATGAAAACGAGTGGACAAGGAATCTTTCGGGCCTTGTCTCCCTGAGAACGGAGAGAAGGGCGTCAGTCCAGCCGACGGCGTGTATTGTGAGAATGGCGTGGTGACGCTTTGCAATGAGAACGGCAGTACGGAAGTTCGCCGTCTGCCCGGTTTTATCGGGAAAACGTCTGTCGATTCCGACTTCCCCGATTCCATATCCCATCTCTGCGTATTCCTCGAGCTTTGTAATATCACCACAGTTGGGAGGAAGCAGTCCCGCGGCCTTATGCTTATAAGGCACGAGAAGAGGTGCTTCCTCCAGTGTGGATGTGCAGACATATGCGTTGTCTCCCGGAACTCCTATATGGGCGTGTGCGTCGAACATACGCCCATTGTAGCGCTCTCTATCAGACTCCGCTAGCACCGTAGTTCGAAAGCACTCTTGCAGACGGGTCGTTGACGTTGCAGCCTTCCCATTCCCTGTTCGGCATCCAGAAGTCAACAACCATCTGACTCTGCCCGGGGTAGTACTTCTCGAATATCTCGCGGTAGAGGAGGGATTCCTTCGTGAATGGCTGAGAATGCGTGTACTTCTTCCTCTTCTCCTCGAACTCCTCATCCGTGTAGGTCTTTTCGGCCTTCTCCTTGAGATAGTCGACCATGGAGTGTCCGACTGCGTCAGAGAATGCGGCCTTCTCGCGAAACAGTATGTCGTGGGGAAGATAGTCGCCTTCGAATGCCTTCCTCAGGAGATACTTTCCCTTGTTGTACCTGTTCATCTTGAGGGTGGGGTTGATGCTCATGACATATCTCACGAACTCGAGGTCGCCGAAGGGAACCCTCGCTTCGAGGGAGTTTACGCTTATGCATCTGTCGGCCCTGAGTACGTCGTACATGTGGATTTCCCTTATCCTCTTCTCCGCTTCCTTCTGGAAAGCGTCGGCAGACGGAGCGAAATCCGTGTACTTGTAGCCGAAGAGCTCGTCCGAAATCTCGCCGGTGAGTATTACCCTGAGGTCGGTGTTCTCGTGAATGTACTTACATACGAGGTACATTCCCATCGATGCGCGGATTGTCGTGATGTCATAGGTTCCGAGGAGCTTTATGACAGCATCGAGGGATGAGAGTACCTCGTCTTTCGTCATTATGACTTCGGTGTGATCCGTTCCGAGGTAATCCGCTGTCTCCCTTGCGTACTTGAGGTCTATGGCATCTCCCTCCATTCCTATAGCGAATGTCTTTATGGGAGTCGCGGATTCCTTCTGTGCGATTGCACAGACAAGGGATGAATCCAGTCCTCCCGAGAGCAGAAATCCGATGTGGCTGTCGGATACGAGTCTCTTCTCGACGCCCTTTATGAGAAGGTCCTTTATCTTCCTTTCGGCTTCCTCTTCATTGTCCTCGGAATACTTTCCGGTCTTCCAGATTTCGTCGTAGGGAACAAACTCACCGTCCTTGTAGTAATGTCCCGGAGGGAAGGGGAGGATTGTCTCGACAAGTCCCGTGAGGTTCTTGGGTTCGGACGCGAATACCATGCTTTTTCCCTTCGTGTAGCCGTAGTAGAGCGGCCTTATTCCGATAGGGTCACGGGCCGCGACGAGGGAGCCTGTGGAGCTGTCGTAGATTATGAGGGCGAACTCGGCGTCGAGCATCCTGAACATCCTGACTCCGTATTCCTTCCAGAGAGGAAGGAGAATCTCGCAGTCGGATGTTGAGTTGAATGTGTATCCTTTCTCCTCGAGCTTTCTCTTCATATCTTTGAAGCCGTAGATTTCACCGTTGCATATCACGGCATCCTTACCCATGAAGAAGGGCTGCATGCCGCTTTCCCCCAGTCCCATTATCGAGAGACGGTGGAAGCCCAGCGTCACGTCACCCATCCTCATTATCCTTGTCGAATCGGGCCCGCGTGATATTGTCCTGTCAAAGTGAGTTCTGAACTGTTCGGGAGTTATGTCCCTTCCCCTGAATGCCATTATCGAACACATATCTCACCTCACTGAGAAAAGAAGGTCGCCGTAAGTCGGAAGCGGCCACGATGTGCGTCCGACAAGCGTCTCCGCTTCGTCGACTGCGCTTCTGAGTTCCGTCATGAGCGGGATTATCCTGTCGCGTACGAAGAATGCCTTGTCCTTTTCACTTGTAAGGCTCTTCTCCTCGGCTTCGGCTTCCTCGAGCTCCTCCGAGGAGGAAGCGATCTTCTCGCTGAGCGCACTCAGTCTCGATACAGTTTTCTTTTCATAAGTACACTCGAGTCCGAATGACGTCTTCTTCTCGAGGGCACCAAGTTCTTCTGCCGTGAACGAACTGATAGCCGGCAGGAAGTCTCTCTTTGACATATCGAGCATCGTGTTGGCCTCTATCATGACGGTCTTCGCGTAGTTCTCGAGTGTTGCCTCGGTACGGGAGAGAATCTCCTTCTCGCTGAAGATATGCTCCCGTGTGAGAAGATCTATGTTCTTCCTGTCCATGAGATGGACAACGGCATCGGGAGTCGTGCGGTAGTTGCTGAGACCCCTCTTCTCCGCTTCCTTCACCCATTCCTCGTCGTAGCCGTTACCGTTGAATATGATTCTCCTGTGGGCGATGATGGTGTCTCTGATGAGCGTGTGGACATCCTTCTCGAAGTCGGAGCTCTTCTCGAGAGTGTCTGCAAAGTCATCCAGCACTGCCGCGACAGCGCTGTTGAGATATGTGTTGGCGTCGCTGATTGACGACGAGGAACCGAGCATCCTGAACTCGAACTTGTTTCCGGTGAAGGCGAACGGGCTTGTGCGGTTACGGTCCGTTGTGTCTCTCAGGAACTTCGGAAGCACGGCAGCCCCGAGCTTCACTGTCTTCTTCTTTGCGCCTGCATAGAGGCTCTCGTTCTCGATGGACTCGATTATTCCCTCGAGTTCATCTCCGAGGAAGATGGAGACGATTGCAGGGGGAGCTTCGTTGGCTCCGAGTCTGTGGTCGTTGGATGCGCTTGCAACGCTTATTCTCAACAGGTCCTGGTACTCGTCGACAGCCCTGATGACAGCGGTCAGGAAGAGCAGGAACTGGGCATTCTCGTAAGGAGTTTCGCCGGGGGACAGGAGGTTGACGCCGCCGTCAGTTCCGAGTGACCAGTTGTTGTGCTTTCCCGAACCGTTGACACCGTTGAAGGGCTTCTCATGGAGGAGGCACACGAGGCCGTGCCTGTCGGCAACCTTCTGCATGAGCTCCATCGTGAGCTGGTTATGGTCTGCCGCGATGTTCGTTGTCGTGTAGATGGGAGCCATTTCATGCTGCGACGGTGCAACTTCGTTGTGTTCCGTCTTTGCCAGTATTCCGTGCTTCCAGAGCTCTTCGTTTAAATCTTCCATGAATTCCCTTACTCTCGGCTTTATGGTTCCGAAGTAGTGGTCATCCATTTCCTGTCCCTTGGGGGACGGGGCGCCGAAGAGCGTGCGTCCTGTATATACAAGGTCCTTGCGCTTGAGATAGAGGTTCTTGTCGATGAGAAAATACTCCTGCTCGGGGCCGACGCTTGTCTTGACGCTCTTTGCTTCCGTGTTGCCGAAGAGCTTCAGGATTCTGAGAGAGGCCTTGCTGATTGCCTCCATGCTACGCAGTAGCGGTGTCTTCTTGTCGAGGGCCTCTCCCTTATAGGAACAGAAGACCGTCGGGATACACAGTGTCTTGTCCTTTATGAATGCATACGATGTCGGGTCCCAGGCTGTGTAGCCCCTGGCTTCGAATGTTGCCCTGAGGCCTCCAGAAGGGAAGGAGGAGGCATCGGGTTCGCCCTTGATGAGTTCCTTACCCGAGAATTCCATCATCACCCTGCCGTCGGGGGACGGAGTGATGAACGAGTCATGCTTCTCTGCGGTGAAGCCCGTGAGAGGCTGGAACCAGTGTGTGAAATGGGTTGCGCCGTTATTGACAGCCCAGTTCTTCATAGCCTCCGCCACGCTGTTGGCGCAGTCTTCATCAAGCTCCTTTCCTTCGTCCATGGTCGCCTTCAGCGAAGAATAGACCTTTGCGGGGAGCACAGCCTTCATTGTCCTGTCATCAAAGACAAGTGAACCGAAAATAAGAGGGACGCTGTCCATTTTTCTTTCCTCCGAATACAAAAAAAATGGGCAATGGTTTCCTGGGTTTACCAAGACGCCATTGCCTTAATGCGGAAAAGATAAGTTTTTCACATCTCAAATGTCAATAAGAATGAATGAAAAATCTTCGAAAAATGACGGAAAAATTTAATGTTTGAGTTGTAACTGTAATCAATGAAAAGAATTAGCGTACGAAATAACAATTTCTTCATACAGTTACGCTTACTGTAGACCGATTTGCCTCTTTTGAGGAAAATGTAAAAAAACGAGGTGACGTATGGAATACACGAGAGACGAGATAATCCAGTACATAAGGGAGGAGGAAGTCAAGTTCGTCCTTCTGTCGTTCATCGACATAAGGGGAAAGATGAGAACGACGACCATAATGCCGTCGGAGATGGAGAGGGCTTTCGAGTACGGCATATCGATAGACGGCTCGGCCATCGACGGCTTCTCGACTGACGGTGTCCATTCCGATCTCTTCCTGCACCCGGACATTTCATCATTCACGCTTCTTCCGTGGCGCCCCGATCAGGGTAAGGCCGTGAAGTTCTTCTGTTATGTCACGTTCCCCGACGGAAGGGAAGTTGAAACTGACTCGAGGGCCATCCTGAGAAATGCAGTGAAGAAGGCGAGGGAAAAGGGACTTTCCTTCTACTTCGGAACGGAGTACGAGTTCTATCTCTTTCCGATGAACGAGGACGGCTCGCATTCCCTTGATCCTCTCGACAGGGAAGGCTACATGGCGTCATCCCCGCTCGACAGGGGCGAGGCGATAAGACGTGAAATCTGTCTGATGCTAG
>CAZGNN010000038.1:0-10228 GCA_964527335.1 uncultured Spirochaetaceae bacterium
CTTCTTTCTCCCGCAGAGTGCCTTTGCCTCGTTGAGAACGGCTTCGATGGCGGCACAGGACATGCCGTTGAAGAGAGATACGAGCATGCTCTCCGTCAGTCCGTCGAGGAGAGGAGTGGAGCCGAGATATATCTTCACAAGCTCTCCTCTTGTCTTTTCGTCGGGGTTCGGAACCGTGAATTTGAGGTCGAATCTTCCCGGACGTATGAGTGCGGGGTCGAGGGACTCGAAGGAGTTCGTCGCAGCGACCACGAGAATACGGGAAGACTGCGTGAAGCCGTCCATCTCGTTGAGGAGCGTTGTCAGGATACGGTTGTTCTCCTTGTCGATTCCGCTTCCCGCGTAGTTACGCTTCTCTCCGATGGAATCGAATTCGTCGATGAAGATTATGCACGGCCTGTTTCTTCTTGCCTTGTTAAAGAGCATCTTCACCTTGAAGGGGCCGAGGCCCATGACGGCGCCCTGGAAGTCGGCACCCTTTGCCGCGATGAAGCTGACGCCGCATTCCTCGGCGAGGGCTCTTGCAAAGAGAGTCTTTCCGTTTCCGGGAGGACCCTCGAGGATGATGCCCTTCACCGGTCTTGTTCCTCTCTTGTCATTGGCGAGAGCCTTCACTGCCGAAATAATCTCCTCCTTCTCCTCATACATTCCCGCGATATCTGAAAAACGGACGCCGGTATGACGGACGATACGGAATGTTGAAGCCGAATATGACACGAGCTTATAAATGCCGAATGCGATGAGAGCGAAGAATATGATGTTGATGAGTGTATTGAGGAGACTGTCGAGAGTGTCTTCAGTCTCATCCTTCACGCTTATTCCCTCCCTGAGGAGCTCTTCCTTCAGGGTCGGAGATGAGGGATTGTCCGTTCTGTATTTTGCTTTCGAATCAGAGAGAGTATAGGTTATCCTGTCGCTTCTGATTGTGACTGATGTCACCTCTCCGCCTTCCCTTTCTTCCACAAACGTCGTATACGGGACGTCGGAGTACGAGTAGCTGTTATATGCCGCCCAGCCTCCGAGAAGGAGCAGGAGGGCAATGAGAACCATGAGAGTTTTCCGTTTCATGAGTCTAAGATAATCCAAAAGGGGAGAATCGTCTTCCCCCGTGTGGCGTTTCTCCGTCAATCCCTGCCGTTTATGCATAATGTACATGTCCGGGATTACCGGAAAACTGAACCGTTTTCCTTCTTGCGGAAGTGTCCGGATGTCATACAATATGGTATCAGGCCGCATTCAGATACGGCCGGTGACAGGAAAGAACATCAGCGGAGCCGTCAAGGAGGAGACGCAATGGATATAGAGAAACTTATAGGAAGGATGACACTGGAGGAGAAGGCCTCTCTCTGTTCGGGTAAGGACAACTGGAGAACAAAGAGCGTGGAACGGCTGGGCCTGGATTCGATAATGGTTTCGGACGGCCCGAGCGGTCTGAGAAAGGAAGACCCCTCGAAAGCGGGATCCAGCGTCGAAGCGGTATGCTTTCCGACAGGCTCTGCACTCAGTTCGACTTTCAACGTGGAACTTGCACACAGGCTCGGGGAGGCACTGGGTGAGGAAGCGAAAAGCGAAGGCATACACACACTGCTCGGACCTGCCGTCAACATAAAGCGCACGCCTCTCTGCGGCCGTAACTTCGAATACCTTTCGGAAGATCCGCTTGTCGCGGGAAAGATTTCGGCAGAGTATGTCAAAGGCGTACAGGAGAAGGGTGTCGGAGTGAGCGTGAAGCACTTTGCCGCGAACAACCAGGAATTCATGCGTATGAGCACAAGCGTCAGGGTTTCCGAGCGTGCTCTCAGGGAAATCTACCTTCCCGCCTTCGAAATTACAGTGAAGGAGGCACATCCCTGGACTGTGATGTGTTCCTACAACAGAATCAACGGGACATACTCGTGTCAGAACAGGTGGCTTCTTGATACTGTATTGAGAAAGGAATGGGGTTTCGACGGCATCGTGATGACGGACTGGGGAGCAATGTGCGACAGGGTTAAATCACTGGAGGCCGGAACGGAACTCGAGATGCCCTCATCTCACGGTGTCAGGGACCGTGAGATCGTTGAGGCCGTAAAGAACGGAACCCTCTCCGAAGAAGTTCTCGACGAAGCCGTGAGAAGACTCCTCTCGTGGATAGACAGGGGAACCTCCGGTGAAGAGAGAGAACCCTATGACAGGGAGAAGGACCACGCCCTCGCACTCGATATCGCAGTCGACGGAGCGGTGCTCCTGAAAAACGAAGGTAATATCCTGCCGCTTGACAGGGGTGAGGAAGTCGTCGTCATCGGAACATTTGCAGAGGATCCGAGGTTCCAGGGCGGAGGCTCGAGCAGAGTCAATCCGTACAGGGTTTCAAATCCTCTTGAAGAGATGAAAAACGCTGCAGATATCACATACTTCCCGGGCTGGAAGGATGACGGATGTACGGGGGATGACGACCTGGAGAGAGAGGCTGTCGACGGCGTCGTAGGAAAGAAGAACGTCCTCGTCTTTGCGGGACTCCCGGACAGTTGGGAAAGCGAAGGCTTCGACAGACATTCGATGGCTCTTCCCGAGTGTCAGACAAGGCTTATAGAAAGAATACTCAGGGTGAATCCGGATGCCGTCATCGTTCTCTTCAACGGAAGTGCAGTCGAGATGCCGTTTGCAGATAAGGCAAAGGCAATACTCGAGATGAACCTTCCCGGAGAAGCTGTCGGAGAAGCCGTGAGTGCCGTAATATTCGGTTCCCGGGAGCCTGGAGGAAGGCTCAGCGAGACCTATCCCGTGAGACTTGAGGATAACCCGACGTATCTCTTCTATCCGGGAGACGGAAGGGAGACAGTGTACGCGGAGGATGTCTTTGTCGGCTACCGCTATTATGATACGAAGAGAATGCCTGTTCTCTTCCCCTTCGGTCACGGACTGGGGTACACCACATTCTCTCTTTCAGACATGGTCATCGACAGGGATGGAAAGGATTACACGGTAACGGTTACGGTAACCAATACCGGTAAGAGAAAGGGAAGTACAGTCATCCAGCTCTATATCAGGCCGGAGATAAAGGACGGAAAGAACAGGCCTGTCCATGAACTCCGCTCATTCGGAAAGGTTTATCTTGATGCGGGTGAAAGCGGGAAGGTCACCATGCGTCTCACTCACCGCGATTTCTCCTACTGGGAGGAAAGGATTTCAGACTGGTACGTGGAGAAGGGAAGATACATGATCGAAGTCGGATTCTCGTCGCGTGACATAGTCTTCTCACGCCCCATCGAGCTCTATTCGAAGCCTCTTCCGCTCATCGTCGATGAGGCAACGACAATCGGAGAAGTAATCAGACATAACAAGCTTGACAGACTCGGCGACTACGGTAAGGCCCTGATTTCCGCCCTGGACGGCTCTGATGTCAACACGGTTCTCCGCGGCGAGGCTGCCGAGGGTATGATAAATGGCTGTCCCTTACACAGCATCTACTCGTTCGGAGAGGTTAGCGACGGAGCAGTCGAGAAAATCGAAGAGGAACTCCGAAAGGGCTGAAGGAAAGGAGAAAGAGCCTTGTTTTCCGAAATGTTTCTATAAATAGTAATTTTCTTCTGAAAAGCAGTTGACAAGTGTTACTTTAAACAGTAACAATATTGCCATCTCAACAGGAGGCCGACATGTTCGCTTTTTCTTTCTTCCTCTGGCGCTGAGCGCCGCTCACTTTTATCCAATCACCGGAAAGACTTTAATCAAGGAGAAGAAAGAAAAATGAAAAAGAGAATAATCGTACTGGCTGTTTTAATCGCTGCTGTTTTTTCCGTCTTCGCAGGCGGCAATAAGGAAGAGAACGGGTCTTCATCATACAAAATCGGACTCTGCAACTATGTCGATGACGCATCCCTCAATCAGATTTGCGAGAACATAAAGAAGGGAATCAGCGACATTGAAAACAAATATGACGTGAAGATAGAAGTTCTTGAGGACAACTGCAATGCGGACTCCAATGTCCTGGGGCAGATAATCTCGAACTTCATCGCAGAGGATGTCGACCTCATGATCGGTGTTGCAACTCCCGTTGCAATGAGCATGCAGGCCCAGACAGAGGACAATCAGATTCCCGTGCTCTTCGCAGCGGTTTCCGATCCTGTTGGGGCAGGAATCGTATCATCTCTCACATCACCCGGAGCAAACATCACGGGAACGAGCGACTTCCTCGACACCACCGCAGTCATGAATCTCATGTTCGCCCTCAATCCCTCTATAAAGAAGGTCGGACTTCTGTACGACGCGGGGCAGGATTCATCAGTGACTGCTCTCAGGAGCGCAAGGGAAATCCTGAAGGCTAAGGGTGTTGAAATCATCGAGAAGAGCGGAACGACCGTCGACGAAATCATCCTCGCGGCAGACTCCCTCATCGCAGACGGCGTCGAAGCCGTGTTCACTCCCAGTGACAACACGGTCATGACAGCGGAGCTCTCGATTTACGAGAAGTTCATGGCTGCCGGTATCCCTCACTATACGGGAGCTGACTCGTTTGCCCTCAACGGCGCATTCCTCGGCTACGGCGTCGACTACGCAAACCTCGGCTACGAGACGGCATTGATGGCTGAAGAAATCCTCATCGAAGGAAAGAAGCCATCGGAATTTGCAGTAAAGACCTTCGACAACGGCACCGCAACCGTCAACAGGGAAGTACTCGCCTCATTCGGCTACACCGAGGAGCAGATAACCTCCGTCTTCAGTCCCTACTGCACGAAGGTTGCATTCATCGACACGGCGGAGAGCTTCTGATGCAGAGCATAATCCTCACCGCACTCGAACTCGGACTCATAAACGCACTTACGGTGCTTGCACTCTTTCTGAGCTATTCGATGCTCAACGTGTGTGATCTTTCAACAGACGGCTGCTTCACTCTCGGAGCAGTCGTTTCATCCGTAGTTGCACTTTCGGGACACCCGTATCTTGCACTTGTGGCGGCAGTCGGGGCCGGACTGGTATCGGGATTCGTGACGGCAATCCTCCAGACGAAGATGGGTATCGACAGCCTCCTCAGCGGCATCATCGTGAACACCGCACTCTATTCGATAAACATCGCCATCATGGGAGGCGCAAGCAACCTCAATCTCAACAAAACC
Source organism: uncultured Spirochaetaceae bacterium (assembly GCA_964527335.1). Classification (GTDB taxonomy): domain Bacteria; phylum Spirochaetota; class Spirochaetia; order Sphaerochaetales; family Sphaerochaetaceae; genus Ornithospirochaeta. Next base: position 5,094 of record CAZGNN010000038.1, read on the forward strand.
GAGAGCGTCTTCACGGCGGCGAAGAATCTCCTTTCCGGAACATTCCTGTCACAGTACTACAAGGTAATCGTGTCGCTTGTCTTCGTCGCCCTTGTCGTGCTCTTCCTGGTCTTCTTCCTCAGAACGAGACTGGGGCTGGCAATACGTGCAACGGGAGACAACCCGGAGATGGTCTCCTCGTCGTCAATCAATCCCGCATTCACAACAATAGTAGGCCTCTGTATATCATCCTCGTTCACGGCACTCTCGGGCTCTCTTCTCTCGTTCAGTCAGAAGAGCGTCAACGTCAACATAGGTTCGGGAATGGTTACGGTCGCACTTGCCTCTCTTCTCATCGGACGCACTTTCCTCGGAAAGGGAAGTATTCTCACCCGTGCAGTCGGAGTTGTGCTGGGCTCGATAATCTTCCGCTTCGTCTATACCGTTGCCCTCAGATTCCGTCTTCCCGCATACTCGCTGAAGCTTGTCTCGTCAGTCATCGTCATCATAGCCATAGCGGGGCCGTACTTCAGAAAGAAGTACCCCGAGTACAGAAGGATAATGAAAGCCTCAAAGGGGGAGAGGAATGCTTGAAATAAGAAACATATCGAAGACATTCAACAAGGGAAACCCTTTCGAGAAGAAGGCCCTGGACAATGTTTCCCTCACGGTGAGGGACGGTGACTTCATACCCATCATCGGAGCGAACGGCGCCGGAAAGTCCACGCTCTTCAATGCGATATCGGGAAATTTCCTGACCGATGAGGGAAAGATAATCCTCGACGGAGTGGATATAACGTTCATGCCGTCCCATCAGAGATCGAAGAAGATAGGGCGTCTCTTCCAGGACCCGATGAAGGGAACGGCTCCCTCGATGAGCATAGAGGAGAACCTCTATCTTTCCTCGGGGCGCGGCGGCTGGATGAACAGGATCACGAAGAAGGAAAAGACGGATTTCAGGGACCGTCTCGCGCTTCTCGGAATGGGCCTCGAGGACAGGATGGAACAGCCTGTGGGGCTTCTCTCCGGTGGACAGCGTCAGGCACTGACACTTCTCATGGGAACAATCAATCCCCCCTCGATTCTTCTTCTTGACGAGCACACCGCAGCTCTCGACCCGTCATCTGCCGAGAAGATAATGAAGATAACCGAGACAATCGTAAGGGATAACAGGATTACCTGCCTCATGATCACGCACAACATGCAGACTGCCCTCGACTACGGTAACAGAACAATCATGATGAACAGGGGCAGAATCATATATGACACTGAAGGCGAGGAGAGAAAGACCCTCACCGTTCCCTCTCTCATGGAGAAGTTCCGCTCTGCCGCGGGAACAGAGCTCAACAGCGACAGGATACTTCTAAGCGAAGATTAGGTAGAGTGCATTTTCCAGTATCGCATGAATGATTATCGGGAGCCACATGGCACCCGACCACTTTCTTGCGGCTAAAAGGACATTGTGCATGACAAGCGAGAAGATGATGTCCGGAAGTGTCGATATGAAGACCGAGAGACTGAGTCCGCTCCGCCCCAGCGGCAGTGCCGTCTGATATAGGCCGTAGAGAAGAGCCGGAAGTACGAACTTGAGCCACTTCGGGAAGTTGCTTCTTTCCATCAGGTTCTCCACTAGTCCTCGGTAGAGGAACTCTTCGAAGAATGCTATGAAGAAGATGTAGTAGAACCATGCATAGGCGCCCTTTGTCGGAACCGGAGAAAGCACGACAGAGAGCGGAAGCATGAACGTGTACACCGTCGTCAGAATCAGTGTCAGGACATATCTGTCGGTTTTGATGTAGTCCATCTCCGCGCCGAAACGTCGTCTGTATCTTATAAAGGAACCGAGAAACACTATGAGCATCGGAAATGCAAGTGTCAGGTTTGCAAAGAAGAGGGGAATGTAGCCGTCGGGGGATGTGACATACTCCAGCATCCCGCTTCTGCGGTAGTAGACGGTGATCACCACTGCCCACAGATACTGTATGAGCGCATAGGCTATTGCCAGCACTCCGTATATATTGCCTTTCTTTTCCTTCTCCGTTTCCATTGCAAAGATAATAAGTATTTTCCCTTTCAAGTGCAATATTCGTCAGAGATATTTACTTTAGTGCATTAAAGTGATAAAGTGATAAAGTAAGGAGAAGATATGGACAACGAAAGACTGAAGGATCAGTTCTACTCTGCAGTGCTGTCTCTGAAGACAAAGGAGGAGTGCGACGCATTCTTCACAGATCTCTGCACCATAAAGGAACTGACGGATCTTCCGCTGCGCCTGGAAGTTGCAAGAATGCTCAACAGCGGACTCAACTACCAGGAGATAACGGAGAAGACAAGCGTTTCGAGTGCCACGATAAGCAGAGTCAACCGCTGTCTCGTCTACGGAAAGGAAGGCGGCTACAGAAAGGTGCTTGCAGAGATGGAGAAAGAAAAGGATGAGTGACAGCTTTTACATGACGGAAGAGGAGAAGCTCATCTTCACTCTCCGCTCGATGTGGAGGGACAGAGGATACACATCCTACAAGGTAAGCCAGGCTGAGGAATATGACTTCTACGTCAGAAACAAGGAGTTTCTCGACAACAGGGAGATAATAACCTTCACGGACAGGGACGGTGTCCTGATGGCCCTCAAGAGCGACGTCACGCTCTCTCTTGTGAAGAAGATGAAGGATGCAGATACGGTAAAACGCGTAATGTACAACGAGAAGATTTACCGTATTCCTCAGTTCTCCTCATCCTTCAGGGAAATAGAGCAGACGGGACTGGAGTGCCTGGGGCCTCTCACGACAGAGAACATAGTGGAAGTTGCATCGCTTGCACTTTCAAGCCTCGGGAAAATCGGGGGAAGATGCTGTCTCACGCTCTCCCACATGGGAATAATCAACTCGGTTCTCGAAGGTGTGGAAGACGGAATGCGGGATGAAATCATATCTCTCGTGAAGAGAAGAAAGAGTGAGGAGCTTGTGAGAACGGGAGAGAAGGACGAGAGAGCACAGAGGGCATGTTCCCTATTCGTTTCCCTTCTCGATTCAAGACTCACCAGTTCTGAATTATGTTCCCTGATGAGAAAGTACAACCTCGATTCTGCCGCCGTTGACGAACTTGAGGCTGTCATTTCGTCCCTCGGGGAAGAGAACGTTATACTCGATTTCTCCTCACTCGGCGCCTTTGGCTACTATAACGGAATAATAATCAAGGGCTTTGTAGAGGGATTTAACCGTCCCGTTCTTCAGGGCGGCGAGTATTCGCTGCTTCTGAGAAGAATGAACAGGAATATTTCCCGTGCAGTGGGATTCGCCATCTACATGGATGAAATCGAGGAGAAGGAAAAATGATCAGCGTTGCACTTCCCAAGGGAAGACTGGGAGAGAGCGTCTACTCTCTCTTCGAGAGATGCGGCTACTCCGTAGACCCTTCTCTCTTCTCGTCTCGGCAGCTTCTCTTCGTCAATGAGGAGAGGGGTATAAGATACTTCTGGGTGAAGCCGGGCGATGTTCCGGTATATGTCCAGAGGGGAGTTGCGGACCTCGGAGTCGTCGGCTCAGATGTTCTGAGGGAGACGGAACCCGACCTGTATGAACTCCTGGACCTCAGAAAAGGCAGATGCCGTCTCTGTGTAGCAGCACCACAAGGGTGGAAGGATGATGAGAACCGGGTCCTGAAGGTTGCCACGAAGTACCCGAGGCTCACTAAGGAGTACTACCTCGGAAAGGGAAGGGACATCGACATAATAAAACTCAACGGTTCCATCGAGATAGCACCCCTTCTTTCCCTAAGCGATGTCATTGTTGATATCGTGGAAACGGGAACAACACTCAGAGAGAATAACCTGTGTGTCTATGACACAGTCATGGATATATCTGCGTACCTTGTCTCATCGAAACCTTCGTATCTTTTCCACACGAAGGAGATTCTCGCCATAAAGGAAAACATCGAAAGAGTCATCAGGGAGGATAGAAAATGAAGATCTATAGACTCGGTGAAGTCGACAGGAATGAAATACTGAGGCGTGACATAGTTGAGGAGAAGACCCTCGACAGTGTCAGGGCGATAATCGACAATGTCAGAAAGAACGGTGACTCTGCACTCAGGGAATACACGGAGAAGTTCGACGGTGTCGATATCTCCTCCTTCCTGGTGACCGAAGATGAGATGAAGGAAGCTCTCGCTTCAGTTGACAGCGCTTTTCTCTCTGTTCTCAAGAAGGCGAAGGAGAGGATTTACGACTATCACAGAAGGCAGAAGAGGGAAGGATACATAATTTCTGAAAATGAAGGCATAGTCCTCGGTGAGAAGATTGTCCCCCTTGAGAGAGTCGGCATCTACGTTCCCGGCGGAAGCGCAGCCTATCCCTCTACTGTTCTCATGGACAGCATTCCCGCAGTCGTCGCAGGCTGCAGGGAAATCGTGATGGTCACACCTCCTGGGAAGGACGGAAAGGTCAATCCGGCAGTGCTTGCAGCGGCATCGGTTGCCGGAATAGAGAGAATCTACAAAGTCGGCGGCGCACAGGCTGTTGCGGCACTTGCCTACGGAACGGAGAGCATTCCGCGTGTCGACAAGATAGTCGGCCCGGGAAACATCTTCGTCGCACAGGCGAAGAGAATGGTATCCGGCACAGTTGCCATCGACATGGTCGCCGGTCCGAGTGAAATACTCATCGTTGCCGAAGACGGTTCGTCGCCGCGTATTCTGGCATCGGACCTCCTGGGACAGGCAGAGCATGACAGGAACGCGACAAGCGTTCTTCTCTGCACGTCTTCAGAACTCGCCGAAGAAGTATCTGAAGAGGTGGAAAGACAGCTTGAGACTCTCCCACGGCGCGAGATAGCCTCTGCCTCAATCGAAAAGAACGGAAAGATCATTGTCTGCTCTTCAGTCAACGAGGCAATCGACCTCTCGAACGATATAGCTCCAGAACACCTCGAACTCTTCCTTTCGGATCCGTTCTCGAAACTCGACAGAGTGAAGAATGCGGGTTCGGTATTCCTCGGTAAGTATTCTCCCGAAGCTCTGGGAGACTACATGGCGGGGCCGAATCACACGCTCCCGACACTGGGCTTTGCACGCTTCTCGTCTCCGCTCTCCGTCGATGACTTCATCAAGAAGTACCAGTTCACATACTACACGAAGGAAGCCCTCGAAAAGGATGCGGACTC
>CAZGNN010000039.1:0-10106 GCA_964527335.1 uncultured Spirochaetaceae bacterium
AGAAGATTGTCTGCAGCGGCTTCTGCAGGAACTTTATCGAGTTGAGACATACCGCTATGAGGAGCGCGAGTACAGTCGACACGGGAACCGTGATGACGCACAGAAGCACCGTGTTCTTAAGGCACTGCAGGAACTTCTGGTACTTCAGAACCTTCGCAAAGTTCCCGATACCGAAGCTGAATGTGGCCCCGCCGACGGCCTTGAGTCCCGAATAATTCTCGAGGAAGGCCATTCTGACCGTGTTGATGATCGGCCAGAGGGTAAAGATCAGAAGTAATATGATGGCAGGAGAGAGATAGAGCCATGCTTTCCATCTGTGTTCGCTTTCTACCATATCATATCTCCAGGAAAATGCGCTCTTCGCTCTCGTGACTGAATACGAAGACCTTGTTCTTCTTGAGGGAGAAGGAGATATCCTTCCTCTCCCTGTCCATTACCGTGTCTGACGGGATGATGGCTCTCAGCGTCTGGCTTACAAGAGAAGGATTACCTGCAACTATGGAGACATCGCGCCCCATGACTTCGACTGCCCTGAGTGTACAGTGGAAAGGACCGCTCTCATCCAGGACGAAACCCTCGGGTCTTATTCCGACATAGACCTTCTGGTCCGGCGCCCCGGCCTTTCCTATGCTGTCGGATCCGATATAGAGACTGCCGTCCCTGATTTCACCCTCGAAGACGTTGATCGGAGGAGTTCCGAGGAACTTCGCGACGAAGAGATTGTTCGGGCTGTCGTAGACATCCTGGGGAGAGCCTATCTGCTGGACAACACCCTTCTTCATGATGACGATTTCATCGGATATGCTCATGGCCTCTTCCTGGTCGTGGGTGACGAATACGGTCGTGATCTTCGTCTCCCTCTGGATACGTCTGATCTCCTCCCTTGTCTGAAGCCTGAGTCTCGCGTCGAGGTTCGAGAGAGGTTCGTCGAGAAGCAGGACTCTCGGCATCTTCACCAGAGCTCTCGCGATGGCGACTCTCTGCTGCTGGCCGCCGGAGAGCTCGGATGGCTTACGCTCGAGAAGATCGTCTATCTGGACAAGGGATGCGACCTCCATCGTTCTCTTCAGCATCTCGTCCTTCGTAAGCCTGTCCGCTCCCTTGAGGTTCTGCAGCGGGAAGAGGATGTTCTGTTTCACCGTGAGATGGGGATAGAGTGCATAGTTCTGGAACACGAGCCCTACTCCCCTGTTCTCCGGGCTCAGGTGCGTGACATCATCGTCACCGAAGAAAATCTTCCCGCCCGTGGCCTTCTGGAGACCGCATATCATATAGAGAGTCGTGCTCTTTCCGCAGCCCGAGGGTCCGAGAAGTCCCACGAGCTTCCCGTCCGGGATAGTGATGGTCATGTCATTGACGGCAACGACCTCTTCATTCGATTTTCTGTTTCTTGAGGGGAAAATCTTCGTCAGATTCTGCAGTTCAACCTTCATTTGCTTATTCCTTTTCTAGTAGTCAGTCCTCTCGGCTTCTTCTTTCGCCCTTTCCTTCTTTGCCTCGATCACATCCTCTTCGCTGTCATATATCTTCTGGGAAGCCCAGTCGACGACAACGGTGTCGGAAAGAATGTCGTGGATGGCCTGATGCTCGTAACGCGTCATCACGAGAAGGAAGTTCGTGACAAGTATTCCGATTATTACGATGGTACCTGCGATTCCTATCATGTTGAAGAGAATCATCAGGATGAGAAGTACGGGAACCATTATCTCGATGGTGTATTTGCCGAGTATCGCACGGATGAAGAGGGAGAGGGAGTTTATCTTCCATCCGCCCTTTCTCATCACCGAGAGGCCGAATATCTTCTTGCCGACGGTGACTCCGTTTTTAAGGAAAAGAGGTATGAGGAATTCGCTTGTGAATACGGCAAGGAAGATTCCGAGCGAGAGAGAAAGAAGCGTCAGATTCATCACCCTCTCATAGTTATCCATCGCTTCCCTGTCACCGATGAGCGTGTTGTAGGCTTCGTCGTAGCGTCCCCTCTCCTCGTCACTGTAGCCTTCGTATTCTTCCTGAGATATCGAGAAGGTTATTCCGTACTCGCTTTCGTACCTCGAATAGGAGGATGTGAGCTGTGTGTTGTAATAGTCGAAGTGCGTGACAAGGGAAATGAGGTATATGAAGAGTGTGGATAATATCGTGATTACGATGAAATCTAAAAGGAAAGCCGAGAATCTCTTGAGAAGGCTTGCTCTCTGGATATCGAAGGAATCTGTCACAGTCCACCCCTTTCTTTGTTATGCTGTTAACACGCTCTATCAGTGTAACGCAAAAAGAAGGCTCTGTGTGAAGTATTTTTTCTCTCCGAAACCGATGTTCCTAATATGCGAAACTATCAGAAAATGTAAGCTCAGAACCAGTATTACGATTTCATCACATAGCTGTCTTGAAGGTCCGTGCTGCAGACGGAACCGGCTCCATTTTAACTTGATTTTCTGTTTTTAACTTTGCGAAAGTAAAAAGCAGATCTGAAAGTTAAATTAAATCCACAACTTCATATAACTTTATAAACTGAAAAAGATTAACAGTGTTATTTACGGACTCCTTGCCACCAGATGCTGTCTGCAGTCATTTCTCCGGAAGTATCTCGATGATGACATCTGTGAAGTCGGAATGCATGAAGATGGTGCTGCTGCGGTCGTTCTCGATGAGGTTATTGAGTCTCTCAGTTGTTATTTCGAAGGGAACTTCGCCCTTCCTGTAGTGCACCTTTCCCCAGATATGGCTGTACTTCTGGAGGGCGAGATATTCCTTTGCGGTAAGGGGAATCGTATCGTGTCCGTGTTCTGATGCGAGCCGGGCCCACCTCTCGGCCCTGTGTGGAGAGAAATGGAGGATGAGGAAATCCTCGAAGTTCATGTACGAGAAGCGGAAGGGCGGAAGACCGTCCTCCGCACGGCGGCAGTAATCCTTTCTCTCGCTGTCGTCACGGATATAGATATCCCTGTCGACAAGTATCTCGATACGGCTCTTCCTGTTCTTCTTCACTACGGCGTTGTATGCCTTCCTGACTTCCCTGTACTGACCGTTCACGGCCTTCACGGGATAGAAGACAGTATTGATCTCCTCCTCGCGGAAGTAGCGGTTGAGCTCGTTGAGGTAGGCTATCTCGCTCTGGCCTTCCGCAACGACGATGATTATCTTCTTTTCCTTTGCCATAGTCAGATATAGGGGAACGGAATGCCGCTGAAACGGCCTTCGAGGTAATCGGTGCGGAACGAAGAGAGGCTCCTGACACCTTCGATTTCGCTGAGCCTGGCAACAACGCTCCCCTTCTTCTTCGTCTTCTCGAAGAAGGCTATCTCGCACTTCTGGATGAACGGGGCGTCGAGGAGATCGGTGTTGTGGGAGGAGCATACAAGCTGGGCACCTGTCGTGTTGTAACGCTTATCGAGAAAGAGGGAGACCAGCTGCCTCAGGACTATCGAATGGAGGGAAGTGTCTATCTCGTCGATGACGAGTATGCCGCCCGACGAGAGGGATGAAAGGATTACGGAGAGAAGAGCGAAGAGTCTCTTCGTGCCTTCGCTCTCCTCCTCGAGGGAGAACCAGATTTCCCTCTTCTTCGAATCCGTATGCTCCGTCTGCCACTCGTCCCCGTCCCTTATGTCGTCTATGGTGAGGTCGAGCTTACGCGCCAGCGCTGTTATGTTTTTGAGGCACTCCTCCCTTTTCTTCCCCGAGATGGAGACATAATGCGAAAAGCAGTCCGAAACCGAGTAGGAGAAGGGATTGAAGAAAACTGTTCCCTCACCGAGAGCGGAAGCGAACGAATCACCCATCATCGAGGTGACGACGGAAAGAATCTGTCTGCCCTTTTCATCCAGGCATGACTGAAATGATGCTGAGCCTTTCTTCAGATTTCCGTTCTCAATGAGCAAGACGGACTCGTCTTCCTCTTTGAGGCTCTCGGAGAGTATTTCACTTTTGTTGAAGGTGATTGAGTGGGAATAGAGCCTGCCCCTGACTACAACCTCCGCTCTGAATGTCGTTCCGTCAACGGAGAGGAATCTGTCGGGCGTGTACTTCACTTTTCCGATACCTTCTCTCATGAGGGAGACATAATCCTTCAATGCGGAAAGAAGAGTGCTCTTACCCGAGCTGTTGGCGCCGTAGATCACGACAAGCGGCACTGCCCTCCTCTTTCCGTCCTCCACGAAGAGAACCGACGGATAGTCACTGTAATGGGCGGGAACTCTCTTTCCCGGCCATGAAAGCGGGAGAAGAGCATCCTGGATGCTTCTGTAATTGGAGACACCGAATGAATAGAGCATATTCACCTCCGCATCCATTGTAGCATGAGAGAAAACGGAGGATGGATATTATTTTTCAGACGATCTTCATCTCCCTCAGGGCCTTCGGGAACTTCACGGAGAAGATTATCGCTGTATATGCAATCGCAAGGAAATCGGCAATCGGCTCTGCCATGAAGACGGCAAGTGCCTGATCCTGCGTGAAGATATGAGGCATGATGTAGATGAGAGGAATGAGGAGCACGAGCTTACGGATTACCGCAATGCTTATCGAGGCGGTGGCGACTCCGGTTGACACGAATGTCATCTGACACGATATGAGTATACCCATGAGGCAGAGCATGAGGCAGTATGTTCTGAGAACGGGAACCGCATACTCCACGAGTGCGCTCTCCGTAGTGAAGATTGATGCGAATGCTGACGGAAAGAGCTCCACGAGGGCCCACACCGTCACGGAATAGACGGAACAGGCAATGAGAAGTGTTCTGAAGCACTTCTTCACCCTATCCCTGTTACCCTGACCGAAGTTGTAGGACGTGAGGGGCTGACTGCCCTGCGCTATTCCCTGGATGGGTAGCATCGCCATCTGCAGTACCGATGAACATATGGTCATGGCGCCGACTGCAGCGTCTCCGCCGTATTTCAGAAGTGATGAGTTGAAGCAGACGGAGATGAGGCTCTCCGTGCTCTGCATCACGAACGATGCGGCTCCGAGTGCAAACGAGGGCGCAAGGAGAGAGAACGGCACGGTCAGGTTGCCTCCTCTGAGTCTCAGCGATGTCTTCTTCCCCGTAAGATAGAGAATGCAGAAGAGAGACGATGCGGCCTGGCTTATTACAGTCGCCCATGCGGCACCCTCGACTCCCATTCCGAACGTGTAGATGAAAAGAGGATCGAGGACGATGTTGAGAACGGCTCCGGTGAGCACGACAAGCATGCTCACGACAGTCCTGCCCTGTGCTGTTATGAAGGCGTTGAGGCCCAGCGTCAGCTCCACGAAGACTGTTCCGAGAGCATATATCCTCATATATGAAGAGGCGTATCCGATAGTGTTGGAACTTGCGCCGAACGCAAGAAGAAGGGGTTTCTCTGTCAATTCAAGCACAACTGTCAGAACGAGAGATATGACAATCTGGAGGGTAAAACTTCCGCCGAGGATCTTCTCGGCCTTCTCCTTCTCACCCTTTCCCATGAACATCGATGCTCTGGATGCGCTTCCCGCCGAAACGAAGCATGCAAATGCAGATATGAACATTATGAGCGGAAGGCATACGCCGACGCCTGTGAGGGCAAGGCTTCCGACTCCCTCCATGTGTCCTATATATACCCTGTCAACGACGTTGTAGAGCATGTTTATGACCTGTGCGGCCACTGTCGGCAGTGCAAGATGAAAGAGTGTGCGGCCGATGGGGGCTGTTCCGAGTTCGTTTTCCTTTGTCATTTCTGTCTCCAATGAGGAAAATACGGACAACACATCCCCTCGTCAACATCTCACATTCTAAAAACGACATAAAGGAAGAAATGTGTTCACTTTGGCCCGAGTAGCAGCAGCAGTTTTTCTCTCTCCCCCTTCACCGAGACTGAGGGAGAGAAGTCTATCTCCTTCCACCTCTTTCTCTCCGTTCTTTCAAAGCAGGGAGAGGAGCAGGCGTAGCAGGCACTCTTCTTCATGTATCTCACCCGCCCGCTGCTCTTCACGGCCTTGCGGGTGAGAACTTCGCCCTGAGGGCAGAAGACAGAGAGGCCGTCGGTGCTTCTCACAAAGAACCCCTTCCCGGCAAGAAGGCGTCTCTCCTCGTCGTTCATTCTCAGGACTGTGTCCGGTGTCTTCACTTCTCTCAGCCTCCGACTGCATCCAGTCCTATCACCCTGTTCATGAGACAGTGATATCTGCCGTCGTCCGCGTCCTCGTGGAAGTGGCCGAAGAAGCTTTGCTTCCATTCCCCTCCGTTTGATTCTATCTCCTCCTCGAGGGCACGGATCATGCTCTCGACGGGGTCGAAGAAGCCCGAGGAGAGACAAGGGAACATCCTCATCTTCCTCTCCGGTGTCGTCGTATGGGAGAGAAAGAAGTCGAATTTCCACTGATTTCTTCTCACTGTCTCCAGTGCGTAATCGAGAGTCTCGTATGAGGGAACTTCCTCCTTCCACCACGTCTTTCCCCAGAGCGCGACCCTCTCGGGGTCTGTACGCCAGTCCTTGTCGATACTGGAGGCACCTCCGAAGACGAAGAGCTTTCTCCCTTCGACTGTGTACATGTGGCCAGTGAGGAGACGGTATGTGTTCGCGCCGAAGACACCGACCGTGTCGCCGTACATCTCCTCCGTCCCCAGGCGTCTCATACGGGTATAGTTTTCGTGGTTGCCGTCGATGAAGAGAGTGCGGTAGGGACGGCTTTCCCTGAGCCAGCTGTTCTCTGTGGGAACATCCCATGAGAAGCCGAAGTCACCCAGGATTATGAGAGTGTCGTTTCCGGTGAGAGGATTTCTCCTCATCCTCTCCCTGAAAGCTTTGATGTCGCCGTGCGTGTCGCCTGTGAAGTAGATCATTTCGCCTTCCCCCTGTGGTTCTGTACTATCGAATCAACTATACCATATTCCAGGGCCTCGGAGGCGGAAAGAGTATAGTTCCTGTCGCAGTCTGATGTGATTTTCTCCACACTCTGCCCCGTCATCTCAGCCATAAGACAAAAGAGTTCGTTCTTCCTCTTTGAGAGTGTGTCCGCATAGATGAGGATGTCTGCAGCCTGCATCATGCCCGTTCCTCCGATGGGCTGATGGATGAGAACGGTTGAATGAGGGAGAATCTGTCTCTTTCCCTTCGTGCCGCACATGAGGATGACGGCCGCCATGCTCGACGCATCCCCCACGCACACCGTTCTCACGTCCGGGCTCACTGTCATCATTGTGTCGACCATGCTCAGTCCTGCCGTCACCTCCCCGCCGGGAGAGTTGATGTAGACGGTGATATCCCTGTCGGGAGCCTCGGCCTCCATATCGAGAAGGGCGAGATTGAAGACTGCGCTCATCTCCCGCGTTATCGCATCATTGATGTAGACTGTCCTTCTCTCGGGAAGCACCATGAGGCCGGTATTGCCCCAGATGTAACTTCTTTCATCTTCTTCCGCTGTTCTGTTTCTTCTTGCCATTCCTAACCTATCTCCTCCAGATATTCAATTTCGTTTTCAAGAGATCTTATGAAGGCGCTCTTGATTATTTCGAGTCTCTCCCACGGCGTATTGAGCTTCTCCTCGTCGGGGGCTCCTTCCTCGAAGACCTTGCGGTAGTATTCGCATATGTTCCTCTTCAGTGTGTCCCGGCACTTGAGAATCCTGCTCCCGCCTTTCCTCATGAGGGAAATCACATCGAAGGAAGGGGGAACGGGAGCGGTGTTCCGGGGAGGAAAGATCTCATCCTGAGTTTCCCCGTCGCCCCACTTCACCTCGCTGAAGTCCGGAAAGTACGAAAGTTTCGGGGACGAACGGTGAAGGAACACTATTGCCTCCCCCATCTCCAGGCTCTGAAGCGAACTCACACTCAGAAGAGGATAGCTCTCACGGGTGTAGTGCTCGTAATACGTACCACCCAAAGTTTCCAGCATTTCAAGGAACTCCGCGTTCCTTGTTCCCATATAAATCCAGTTCTGGCAGTTGGACCTGATGACCGACGCCGAGCCGCCGTAGGTGTTGTCGAGCTGGTCGACATCCTGGCAGACGAGAAAGAACCTCATCCCCCTGCTTCTCGATGCAGTCAGCATGCTGGAGATGTTGTTCATCCTCGTGAAGTTCGCAAACTCGTCGAGGATGAAGTTCACCCTTTTCTTCAGCATCCCGCCGTTTACGAATGCCTCGTCGACGAGAACGGAGTAGATCTGGGATACAAGGAGCGTTGCCAGGGGATAAAGAGTCGCTATCTCATCGGGAAGGATGAGATAGAGCGCAGTGCTCTCACGTCCGAGTGAAGCTATGTCGAAATCCGTGGCGCTGAGGAGGAACTTCACGGCACTCTGCCTCGTGTACTCCATCGTCATCGTGTGCGCAACGGTTGCGACGCTTGTGAATGTATTTGATGCCGTGATGCAGATAACGCTCTGGATGTTCTCTCTTATGGGATCAGAAGGAGAAAGGACATCCAGGAACGAGAAGAATACCCCGCTCTCCCTGTCATCCTCTTCCTTCTCGTCCTTTTCCCTTCTATCGATTCTCTTCTGGAGGATGGATGTAATCCTGCTCTCGGCCGAGGCGATGTTCCAGAAGGTAAGATCCTCCTTCTTCCCGTATTCGAGAATCATGAGGGCGATGGCCCTGATGTACTGCTTCGCGATGTTCTCCCAGAAGACATCTTTTTCACAGTGGACGGACGCAGCCATGAGGTCGATTATCTCGTCAAGCATGATATAGCCCTTGTCTCTCCTGTCGTCATCTGACGAGTGGCAGAGGTTCCAGACAATATCCAGCGGATTCCATCTGTCACCGCGTCTCGGCTCACGCATGTTGACGACTCTCACGTCGTATCCCTTTTTTCTGAGGCCGTGTGCCGTCTTCTGATAGAGTTCCCCCTTAGGGTCGGAAATGACCATCGACTCAAGCGTATCTCCCATCAGCTTAATTGCGGGAATTATGAGGCGTCTTGTCTTCCCGCATCCTGTGTCCCCGATGACGAGACAGTGCTGCTCCGAGCGCGATACCGCATACCTTCCGTCCCCGAGGTAATCAAGGGGAAGGCCCGATGACGGGAGCTTTCCGCTTCCCGCAGTGACTGTGTCCGAGTGGGAGAGAAATCTCTCCATCGGCTCGAAATCCGCACCCTTTGTTCTTCTTGTATTTTCCATAACACCTCCTCAATATCCATAGGACTTCGCCTTCTTCTGTTCCCTTCCGCTTTTCGGGGACATCTTTCCGTCCCTGAAAACATAGAACCCGATTCCCCTTTCAGAACAGCGGAAGCACTTCTCGAGCCCCCTCTCGAGTGCGACCGTGTCGCCCTCTTCGTCACGGGCAAAGAGAATGAAGCTGAACCGCGGGTTGTCATCGGCATACTTTCGGAGCTTCATCAGAGCCGGGGATAAACCCTTTCTGAGATATGGAGTGATATCGACGGCATAGGTTCCCTTAAAATCGTGACTGAACCGTCCGTAGCGGTAGGGAGTCTCGAAGAACTCGTTGAAATCCAGAACACTCTCGTTCTCATCGGGATAGCTTTTCACGATGAGTCCTTTTTCATTATCACATTCAGATTTGAGATAGGATCTGAAGGCCTCTCTCTCCCCCTCGGAAAGAGAGACAAACGCGACGGCGGAGCTGCTGTTCATTGAACACCTCCATGATCATAGTGAGACGACGACGCGACACAGGGGCATCACCCCTGAGATTCAAAGAAATAATGTTTGAAGAAGAAGGAAACTGCGGTCCTCAACCGCAATCTTTCCTATCAGTGTGACAGGTACGTATACTTGATGAAGGGAAAGGGGGGCAGCTTCCGGCCGCGGAATATTGCGTGCAAAAGCTCCTCGTGCGATATTCCCTCATGCTTCAATGGATAATACCGCACCCTGAAATCGTCAAGAAAAAAGACTGAAAAAGATTTCCCTTCCTTTTCATGAGGAAGGGAAAACGAGAATATTTCTGAAAAAATATTTTACGCAGAAAGGAATTACTGTTTCCTGCCCATGCTCTGCAGAAGCTTTATGAGCTCCATGTCCTTCTCAGTCACCTTGAGGTTGGAGGAAACCTTGCCCTTTCCTTCTCCCTTGTCGACAGATACCGCGATGACGTCGCCGACCTCGATGGGGTGTGTGCATACATATGTCAGGAACTGTGTGAACTTCGGATGCTCCTGGGCAAACTCGCCGTAAGCC